>CAZGOX010000026.1:0-17801 GCA_964527955.1 uncultured Opitutaceae bacterium
GAGGAGATACGCAACGGGTTGATCAACCAGTTCCTGCTGAAGCCGATCGACTACTTCCTCTACCGGCTGAGCATCTTCTTTTCCGCGCGCGTCGTCTCCGGGGCAATTGTCGTCGCGCCCGTTGCCGTGGCGGTCTTCCTGCTCCGCGGGCGCCTCGTGTTCCCGCACGAGGGCTGGAGGCTGGCCGTGGCACTGCCGGCGCTCGCGATGTCGGCCTTCATCCAGTTCAGCATAGCCTACTGCTTCGGGATGCTCACGTTCTGGCTCCTGGAGATCCAGGGCTTCGTGATCCTGTCCATGGCGGTGGAGTCCATCCTCGGCGGCCAGCTGTTCCCACTCGACCTCATGCCCGCCGGCCTTTTCCGCGCGGCCCAGTTTCTGCCGTTCTACTACCAGACCTACTACCCGGCGGCCATCCTGAGCGGGCGAATCGGCCGGGAGCTGGCCCTGCAGGGGCTGGCCCTCCAGCTTTTCTGGACGCTCGCCCTTGTCGGGTTTGCGCGGTTCCTCTGGCGGCGCGGCCTCCGGCGCTACACCGCGGTCGGAGGCTGACCATGACCCCGCTCACCTACCTGCGCATCTGGCTTGCCGGCGCGCGCTACTCCGTGGTCCGGACGATGATGTTTCGAGGCGACTTCGCCGTCTGGTCGCTCGTCGAGTTCTTCTGGATGACGGTCAACATCCTGATGATCGCCGTGATCTACCGGCACACGGCCTCGATCGCCGGGTGGAGCGAGTACGAGATGATGCTGCTCGTGGGAACCTCGATGCTGATCCAGCGCCTGCTGATGGGGTTCTTCTGGAGCAATTTCTACGAGATGGGGCGCAATATCAGGACCGGGGCGTTTGACTTCTACCTCGCCCAGCCGGGGAATCCCCTGGTGATGGTGTCGACCCGCAAGCTCGACCTCGACGGGCTGGCAAACTCCGTGATCGCGCTCGCCCTCGTCATCTATTCGGCCCACCGGCTCGGCCTTCATCCCGGCATCGGGGACTGCCTGCTCTACGGGCTCCTGGTGCTCTGCGGCCTGGTCGTACACTACAGCCTGCTCGTCCTGACCAATTCCTTCACCTTCTGGCTGAAATCCGCGCAGGGCCTGGAGGCGAGCTACTTCACGCTTGCCGAGTTCGGCCGGCTGCCCCGCGAGGCCTTCAAGGGGCTGGGTAGCCTGGTCCTCGTCTGGCTCCTGCCGGTCGTCGTGACGACCAATGCGCCGGCGCGCACCATCCTCCATGGATTCAACCCGGTATGGGCCCTCTGGCTGCTGGCCGTCTCGGTCCTGTGGCTGGTGATCGCCGTGGCCGTCTTCAACCGCGGCCTGCGCCAGTACTCCAGCGCCTCCTCCTGATCCGAACGTGAGCACGAACGAGCCACTCCAGCTGGACACCCTGCAGCGCCGCCTCGGCTTTGCATTCAGGGACCGCTCCCTCCTGGAAGGCGCGGTCACCCACCCGTCCTACCGGCAGGACCACCCCGGGAATCCCGCCAGCAACCAAAGGCTTGAGTTCCTGGGCGACGCAGTCCTGCAGCTGATCCTCACGCAGCGCCTGTTCGAAATCTTCCCCGACGAGCGCGAAGGCACCCTCACGAAGCGCCGCGCGGTCCTCTCGAAGGGCGCCTTCCTTGCCGGGCTCGCCCGGGACATCGGGCTCGAGGGATGCCTTCGGATGGGGGCCAGCGAGGAGGCGACCGGGGGGCGGTCGAAGGCATCCGCCCTTGAGGATGTGTTCGAAGCCCTGGTGGGCGCCATCTTCCTGGACAGCGACCTGTCCACGACCGCACTCGTCGTCCTCGGGGTCTACGGCTCGCTTCCCGACCGGCTCCTGGGCGCCGAGGAATCCGAGAACCCAAAGGGGCGCCTTCAGGAGCTCGTGCAGCCCTCGCACGGCAACAGCGCCCTGCGCTACGAGGTGGCGGCCATCGAGGGCGCGGACCACGCGCGCGCTTTCGAGATCGTCGTCTTCCTTCACGACCGGGCCCTGGGCCGGGGCCGCGGACCGTCCAAGAAGCTCGCCGAGGAAGCCGCCGCACGGGCCGCCCTTCTCGAGCTCGCGAAGAGTCCCGACCTCAGGGCCTCGTAGGACCATGCCCGGCGCTGTCTGGTCGAAGCTCACCGGCATTTGCGGCCCCGCACGGGGGGCCGTTCTCGCGGAGTGCATCCGAAACCGGCCCGCCAGGGTTTGGCTCGCCATCATCGACGACTTGAGGACGGCAGAACGCCTGGCGGAGGATGTCCTATTCTTCCTGCGCGCCGCCGACCCTGCGACGACCTCACAGGCTCTCCTATTTCCGGAGTCCATTGCCGACAGCCCCGACATGCGCGAGGCCTTTGCCGCGTCGAGCGACCGCCTGACGGTGCTCTCGCGGCTGAGGGGCTTCCCGGCCGGCGGGTCCGCCCGCGGACCCGGGAACACCCTGGTCATCGTCACGACTCCGGCGGCCCTGCTCCAGCCTGTCCCGGCCGTCGAATCGTTTGCCCGGAGGGAGATCAAGCTGGCGGTCGGCCAGCACCAGCCCTTCGCCGACCTGCTGGTCCAGCTGCGCGATCTCGACTATGACTCCGAGGCCGTCTGCGAAGCCCCGGGGCATTATGCCGTCCGCGGGGGAATCATCGACATTTATCCCGTGACGGCGACCCAGCCATACCGGCTGGATTTCTTCGGGGACGAGATCGAGGATATCCGGACGATGGATCCCGTCACGCAGCGCTCGCTTGAGAAGGTGGCTGCCATTGCGATCACCGCGTCCCCTGGGGTTGCGCTCGACTCCTCGTCCGCCGGTCTCGCCGACTATCTGCCGCAGGGAAGCCACCTTGCCCTCCTGGAGCCGTCCGTCCTCGAGACGCAGTTTGGGGCGCTCTCCGGCTCGGGGGAGGAAGGGCTCCCTCCCCTTCTGAAGAGGTGCTCGGCGGCGGTCGCGATCTCCGAGCTGGATGAGGCCACGGAACTGGTGCCACCGGGATCGGAGGCGACCGCCTGGATCACGGAGGGTCTCGCCACCTACCGAAGGAGCGCGCCGGAAGGGCTGATCGCACAGGAGCAGCTCCAATTTGAGAACGATGCCCGCCGGGAGTTCCTGCGGCAGGTGGACGCCTGGAAGGAGGCCGGTGATTCCATAGCGTTTGTCGCCGCGGGCGATGGCGAGGAGAAACACCTCCGGGAGATCCTGGCTGAGACCGGCGGGATCGCCGGGAGGCGCCCGAAATTCCTCCGTGGCAACATCGACGCCGGGTTCCGTGTGGAGCACACGGTGGGCACGGGGCTCTCCCTGACCGGGCCGGCCCGCGGGCTGGTCGTCGTGACCGAGACCGAGATCTTCGGCCGCCTGCGAGCGAGGAGACGCACCGGGAGCGGCCGGGTTGTGGGGCGGCGGGCCCAGGTGGACCAGCTGCTCGACTTTGCCGAGCTCGCGGAGGGCGACTACGTAGTGCACCTTCAGCACGGCGTCGCCCACTACCGCGGAGTCGGGAAAATCGAGACCGCGGAGGGGCTGAAGGAGGTCATCTCGCTTGAGTTCGACGACGGCGTCACCCTCCACGTGCCGCTTTCCGAGTCCCACCTGGTCAGCCGGTATGTGGGGCTCGGCAAGGCAAAGCCCCAGCTGGGCCGCATAGGAACCGGCCGGTGGGAGAAGACGCGCCGGGCGGCCGAGCGGGCCACCCTGGACCTTGCGGCCGAGCTGCTCCAGATCCAGGCGAAGCGCGAGGCCCAGCCCGGATTCGCCTTTCCCGCCGACTCGGCATGGCAGCAGGAGTTTGAGGCGTCATTCCCCTTCAAGGAGACGCCAGACCAGCTCCGGGCGATCCATGAGACAAAGTCAGACATGGAACGCCGGAGGCCGATGGACCGCCTGATCTGCGGTGATGTCGGGTTTGGGAAGACCGAGGTCGCCCTGCGGGCTGCGTTCAAGGCGACGCAGGGCGGGCGGCAGGTGGCCGTCCTCGCGCCCACCACCGTCCTGGTCCAGCAGCACTTGAACACGTTTCGGGAGCGGACCGCCGGGTACCCCATCGTCGTCGAGATGCTGAGCCGCTTCCGGACGCGGGCGGAGCAGGAAAGGATCCTCGAGGAGACCGCCGCCGGGCGGGTCGACATCCTGATCGGGACCCACCGCCTGCTCCAGCACGACCTGCGCTTTCGGGAGCTCGGGCTGGTGATCATCGACGAGGAGCAGCGCTTTGGCGTGAAGCACAAGGAGGTGTTCAAGCGGATGCGGGAGACGGTCGACGTCCTGTCCATGAGCGCCACCCCGATTCCCCGGACCCTGTACCTGGCGCTGACCGGGGCGCGCGACCTGAGCGTGATCGAGACCCCGCCGGCCGACCGCCATCCAATCCAGACAGTCGTTACGACCTACGACGAGAAGATCATCGTGGACGCCGTCCGCCACGAGATCCGGCGCGGCGGCCAGGTCTTCTACCTCCACAACCGCGTGGCGACGATCGACCTCGCGACCGCCCGGCTGCGCGCACTGTTGCCGGAACTTGAGATCGGTGTCGGCCATGGAAAGATGGACGCCGTGGACCTGGAGAAGGTCATGACCGACTTCGTGGCCGGGAGGTACCAGGTGCTGGTCTGCACGACCATCATTGAGAGCGGCCTCGATATCCAGAACTGCAACACGATCGTGATCGAGGGGGCCGACCGCTTCGGGCTGGCGCAGCTCTACCAGCTCCGGGGACGGGTCGGGCGCGGGCGAAACCAGGCCTATGCCTACCTTCTTCTCCATCACCATGCGCGGGTCCTGGACGCGGCCCGGCACCGGCTTGCGGCGCTTCGCCAGCACACCCAGCCAGGCTCGGGCTTCCGCATCGCCATGCGGGATCTCGAGCTCCGGGGATCCGGCAACCTTCTGGGCTCCGAGCAAAGCGGCCATATCGCCGGCGTGGGCTTTGAACTCTACTGCCAGCTCCTGCGCCAGTCGGTCGCCCGGCTGAAGGGGGACAGGAAGGCCGCCGCCGTCCGCGCCTCAGTGAAGCTCGACTTTGTCTTCATTGGCGAAGCTTCGGTGGGTAGCCCGGGCACCGATCCGGGCCGGCTGGAGGATGGGTACACCGCGATCAAGGATGCCGAGAACGCAGCCGACGCCGCTCCGCTGCGCCCGATCCAGGCCCGCCTTCCCCCTGCCTATATTGCCGAGACCCGGCTCCGCATCGACTTCTACCGCCGCCTTGCGCTGGCAAGCTCAGTGGCCGAACTCCGGCAGATCGCCGCGGACCTGCGCGACCGCTTCGGGCGGTTCGGCGAGGAGGTGCGCGCGCTGCTGCTGGTCACGGAAATCAGGGTTCATGCGGAACAAAAGGGCCTGTTGTCCGTCGAAACGGAGTCCAGCCGCCTGAAGTGCCTGCGCAACAGCGGGCGCCACGACGACTGGATAATGAGCGGCTCCCGGTTTCCGAGATTGACCGCTACGCGACCTCTCCTACGGTTGCGTGAAGTTCTTGTCTTTCTTAACAACCTGCCGAATTCATGAAGTTCCGAGGCCCTTTTGCCTTAACCCTACTGCTGACAGCGACCCGGATCACAGGGTCAGCCCAAACTGCAGCCCCCTCGGACAACCTGAATCTAAGATTCGCCGATGGCATTGTCGCGATCGTTGAGGACAAGATCATCACCGTTGAGGACGTCCGGCGCGAGGTGACGCCGCTTATCCCCCAGCTGCAGCGCGACGCCCACAGCGAAACGGAATTCAATGAGAAGCTTGAGGAGCTTCAGGACAGCGTGATTCAGGACCAGATAGACAAGGTCCTTATTGTAAAAGACTTCCATAAGGACGATAAGCGCCACATTCCCCCGAGCTTCGTCGACAACTACATCGCCGACCAGCTGAACTCCGAGTTCGACAACGACCGGTCCAAGTTCCTCGCCTACCTCCATACCCGGGGCATGACCCTGAAGGACTACCACAAGGAGGTGGAGGAGGATATCATCTATCACTACATGCTCCAGCAGCAGAGGAAGTCGGACAGCATCGTAAGCCCGGTTCGCATCGAACAGTTCTACAAGGAGAACAAGGACCAGTTTTACCAGGATGACAGCGTCCACCTCCGCCTCATCCAGCTGACGCACAATGACGGCGAAACCGACTCCGAACTCCAAGCCAAGGCCCAGACCATTCTCCAGCGCTTCAAGCTTGGTGAGAAGTTCGACGACCTGGCCAAGGAGTACAGCGAGGACTCGCGCCGCGCAAAGGGCGGCGACTGGGGCTGGCAGAAGCGCACCGACCTAAAGCCCGAGTTCAGCGATCCCCTTTTCGCCCTGAAAAAGGGCGAGATTACCGCCCCGATCCTGCGCCCCGAGGGGTGCTTCCTGCTCTATGCCGAGGACCGCAAATTCGCCGGCATCCAGCCGCTCGACCAGGTCCGCGCCCAGATCGAGGACATTCTCAGCAGCCAGATGGCCCGCACCAGCGAGCAGGAGTGGCTCGAGCGCCTCCGCCGCAACGGCTACGTGAAGCACTTCTGAGCCGGTTGGCCACCTTGCTATAGTACGGTTGCATGGAGCAGCCGCCCAGGGAGCCTGAGACCAACCGAATCAGGGCCATGGCCGTGGGCGAGCGCCCGCAGGAACGCCTCGAGCGCTTTGGCGCCAGCGCCCTCAGCGACACGGAGCTGCTCGCGATGCTTCTTCGAAGCGGAACCCGCGGGCAGGACGTGTTGACCCTGGCAGCCAGGCTGGTCTCGGAGGCGGGATCGCTCGCGGGTTTGGTCGCGTGGCGCGAAACCGACTTCTGCCGGCTCAGGGGCATCGGCCCTGTCAAGGCCATGCAGCTCGTCGCCGTCATGGAGGTGGCGCGCCGTGTGATCGGAGCCCAGGGGGGCGAGGCTCCCCTGCTCAACCGGGCCGACCTTGTCGCCGCCCACCTTGAGCCCGTCGCCGCGGGCCTCGACGTCGAGAAGTTCTGGGTCCTGTGCCTGAACCGGAAGAACCGCCTGAAAAAGTGCGTGGAGGTCACCTCGGGGACCGCCACGGCCGCCCTCGCCCATCCCAGGGAGGTCTTCCGGGCCGCGATCCGCGAGTCGGCGAGCGCCCTCGTCTGTTCCCACAACCATCCCAGCGGCGACCCAGCCCCAAGCACGGCCGACATCCAGATGACCCGCCTTCTTCGCGAGGCCGCGCGGACCGTTGAAATCACTCTTCTCGACCACGTGATCATCGGGCGGCCCGGGGCCGACCCTCTCGGCCGCGGCTACTACAGCTTCCGCGAGGCGGGACAAATCTAGCCGTTCCTGAATGCCGACCTTGCGGGCACCCAGGCGAGCACAAATGAAGCGAGGATGGCGAGCGCGAGAAGCGACATCCATGGATCGCCAAGGATCCCAGCCGCAAGATGGACGACGGGAAGCCACCCGCCGGCGATCTGCTCCCATACCCCGCCCTTGGACAGACCCATCGCAATTCCCGTCCCGGCCAGCGCCCATGCGACCGCCAGCACAATCCGCGGACGGACCGTCGCCGGGCGATGGGAGACCGAGTCCAAAACGCCCACGGTGAAGCCATCGTCGGGCAGGGGCTCCTGCTTCAGGCCGCGGGCGAGAAGCGCATCTAGCCAGGCGTCATCGGGCTGGTTCATATCTGTGGATTCCATGCGGACATGAGTTCACGAAGCTTGTCCTTTCCCCTGGCAAGGTGGGTCTTCACGGTTCCGAGGGGCCATTGGAGCAATGCGGCGATTTCCGAATGCGAAAGGCCGTTCTCGAATGCGAGACGAACCGCCAGTTGCTCGTCCGCGGCCAGGCGGGGCATGGCGGCCGACAGATCCTGCCGCAGGTCCGTCCTTCGCTCCAGCGACGGCGCGTGGACCATCCGGGCCTCGTCCGACTCCAGGGGAACCTCGTCGCGCCTCCGACGACGGGCGTTGCGGTAATGGTTGTGGGCGATCCCAAGAATCCATGTCAGAAACGGAGCATCCCCGCGGAATCGAGACAGGCCCCGATGGGCCTGCAGGAAAGCCTCCTGGGCCAGGTCGTCGGCCAAGGAATCGTTTCCACGGGTCAGGTGCCGCAGGAACCTCCGGACGGCCGATTGGTGGCGCCTCACCAATTCCCCGAACGCCCCGACGTCGTCGCTGGAGACGGCAAGGGAGACAAGTTCGGAGTCTGTCGGGGTCACGACTGGGGCGGACGGTCGCCTGAGTCGAAAGTACTGCGAAAAAGATAGGCATAGAGCAACCCGACGATTAGCAATGCGACGCCGATCAGCCCGGGAATCAGGGCAAAATAGCGGGCTTCCTCGGCGCCGGGCATATGGGCGAGGCCAAAATAGAGGCCGGCGCCGACTGCGATGTTGATCAATCCGCCCGTCACAAAGCCCATCACCTGCCTATGGCGGCTGATCGCGGCGGGCCTGCCGGTGGCAAGAAGCTTCTCCGCGAGCTTCTCGTCCATCAGGTCGGCCCTGGCAGGGATCGGCTGGCCCTTTTCCAGGGCTATTCGGGCGGTCTCGTGCCAGCGCTGGCGTTCCTGGTTTTTAAACCAGCTCGAGCCGATGATGATCACTGCCGCAAAGACGAGGCCGCCCAGCGGAATCAGCAGGCCGCCTAGGGAAGCAATGTCGGACGTGACGGAGGCGAAGTCAGGAAGGAAGGATGGGATGGTCATATGGGTAAACAAGTTCACCTGTGAGTGTCGCCAGCCGCCCGTTTGGATTCAAAAATCTTCAATCCCGCCGCCCCCCTCCGTCCTCGTCGACTACCGGCCGCGAAGCAGGCCGCCCACGATGCCGCCGATCACGCCGCCGGCGGTCGCATCCTTGACCTCGTTCTGCGGGAGGTAGTGCGCGATCGACTCGGCCAGGTTCAGGATCGGCATGCTCTGCAGCCACAGCCGTCCCGGGCCGGTCAGCGACGCGAGAAAGATGCCCTCGCCGCCGAAGATCATGTTGCGCGCGCCGCGGACCAACTGGATGTCGAAGGCGACCGAAGGAGTGAAGATCCCGACGTGCCCCGCATGGACCAGGAGCTTCTGGCCCGCCGCAAGCTCCTCCGTCACGACCTCGCCCGAAAGGTCGAGCCACACCGTGCCGGGGCCGGTCACCCGCTGGAGGATGAATCCGTCGCCCCCGAAAAAGGCGGCGCCGAGCCTCTGCTGAAAGGCGATTTCCAAGGTCACGCCGCTCTCCGCAACGAGGAACGTCTCCTTCCGGCAGACGAGGGACTCGCCCGCCCCGAGCTTGAAGGGCAGCACCTGCCCGGGGAACCGGGGGGCGAACGCGATACGGCTGTTTCCCGGCCCCCGCGCGGTGTAGGTCGTGATGAAAAAGCTCCCTCCGGTCAGGGAACGCTTCAGCCCCGAGAAGAGGCCGCCTCCGGTCGTCGTGTCCATCTGGACGTTGTCGGTCATCCACGCCATCGCGTGGGTCTGGCAGTAGACGCTCTCCCCCGGGGAAAGCTCGACAAGGACGGTCTGAAGGGTCGTGCCAGAGATCGAAGCATTCATGGTTCCCTGCAAAACAGCGAACCGGGCTGATTGTCACGTACTTTTTGAAATGGTTCGCGCACCCTCCCCGATCGCCATTACCACAACGGGTCGCTTCGGCGCGGCATGAACCCGTTTGTGACCATCCTCCTCTCGTTCTCGCTGATCCTCGCCGGCTATTGGCTGGCGGGGCCCATGCGTTCGATCAGCCCGGCCGGACGCCTCGCCGTGGCTGCGCTCGCGGGCCTGGCCTCGCTTCTTCTTTGCCTGAGCGTGGTCAATTTTTTCGCTCCCATCTCGGGATGGCGTGCGTGGCTCTGTCTCTCACCCGCCGGGCTGACGCTCTTCCGGCCCTCGCAATTGGCCGCGCTGCGAAGCGACACGGCAGCGGTTTTCCTTACGAGGAGGGCTTTTTTTCCCGCAGCGCTTGTGGTCGCGTCCCTTGCCCTCCTTGTGTGGCCCGAGTTCACCCAAAAGGGCCTCGTTTACTACGATGGCACGAACAACCACGACGGCTATTTCTGGATCGCCGGCGCACGGCACCTCCAAAGCTACAGTTACATGGAGATCGTGGCCCTTAGCCACGAGCGGCCTTGGGACAGCTTTTGCACCGTCCTTGCCGGCTGGCGGCCCGGGTGGGGCCGAGCGGGGTCGGAGGGGTTTCTCGCGTTCGCCGCTGCGCTTGTGTCGTCCGATCCGGTCGAGATCTACCTGCCTGCGACGGCAGCGCTCCTCCTGCCGTGGATCGCCGTCGTCTACCTGGTCGTCCGCACCTTCTGGATCGGCCGGCTGACAAAACCGGGTCTGGCCGCCCTCATCGGCCTCCAGCCCATCTTCCTCTTCTTCCGGGCCAATGGAAACCTCCCGAATCTCCTTGGAGTCCTCACAGGAGCGGGGGCGGTCATCGCAACCGCGCGCTGTCTCGATGCCCGGCCCGGACGCCTCCCGTGGCTGGCCTTGCTCGCCCTGTCGGTGCACGGCTGCCTCTATGCCTATCCGGAGATCTTTCCCTTCGTCGCCCTGCCCTGCGCATTGCTGGTGGCTCGAGCAGCACTTCAGACAGCGCGCGCCGTCCCGGCCGTTCTGCTCGCCGCCTTGGCCGGGCTTGCTGTCAATCCGGCCACCTCAATCCGGGCGTGTTCGGGGTTCATCGGTTCCTTCGCGCTCGCCCGCGCGGATCGCCACTGGGTCGATACGTTCGCTTCCCTTGGGGCCCCGCAGTATCTCCCGGCTCTCGCAACGGCTTCGGTCCCGATGGCAGGCTACCTTGGCGCGGGGGTTTGCCTGGCCGGGAGCCTCGCGCTGGTGGCGGCGCTGGTCCTGGCCTTTCGCGATGCGAACGACCGCTTCGGCGCGGCCGCATCGCTCTCGGGGGGAGCCGCCCTTGCCCTCTACACAACGGCATCCCACTTCAGCTATGGTTGGCTGAAGACGGACCTCTTTTCCGGGGTGTTCATCAGCGCCGTCCTGCCGATCGCCGGCATCGATGCCTGCTGGAGATCGGCCATTCTGGGCCGCAGGTTGGCCCTACGGATGCTCGCCTTCGCCGTTGCGCTCATCCTCGCGGGGGGCATCGCGTTCCACGAGATGAACCTCCAGAAGTGGTCCCGGCGCAAGGGCCTGACCCGGGACTGGTTCGCGCTCCGTTCAGTCGCCGCTGAGGAGCTCCCAGGCGCAAAGGTGGTGATCGATCCCGCCACTTTTCCCATGGCGTTCTTTGACGGCATGTGGGGAGCCTACTTTCTCTCCGACAACGACCTTTCCTTTGCCGCCCGCGGAACCATGAACGGAGGGTACCTGAAGGACTGGGTGCTCACGGAAGATGATCCTTTGGTCGCAGGCACCAGGGCATGCCTGGTCGGCCCGGAATGGGCGGGGACCTTTGATGCAAACTCGGACCGGCTGTTCTCCTCCACGGAGGCCGTTCTCCTCCGTTCGGCGAACCGCGTGACCCGGCTGCAGGGATTCCTGCCCGCGAACGGCGTTCCGACGACGGCCGGAGGGCACCTCGCGATCGACCTTGTCCCTCATTCCCCCAGCGAGCTGCAGTTCTCGCTCGCCCCGGCCGATGGGGAGCGGGACGTCGGGGTATCCTGGCAGGTCCTGCGGCGCGCACAAGGCGCCTCAGCGTTCCGTTGTGACATCGCCGGGCCGCCACCCTGGCGAATCACGGTTCCCCTGGAGTCCGGCCGGATCAACCGGATTGACGTCGAGGCGAATGCCGCGGGCCCGGGCGCGGCACAACGCTTCGCGGTCTCCGGCATAAGCGTTGCCAGCCGGTGATGAATCGGGGGACATTGCGCGATCCATGACCGCCACGCCGTTTCAGCGTTTCCTCTCCCTATGCCGCCCCCAGCGGCTCAAGATCCTGCTCGGCGTCGTGCTGATCCTGGTCGCCACGGCACTGACGCTGGCGCCGCCCTGGATCCTGAAGCTCGTCATCGACAAGGCGCTGCCCGCGAAGGATCTCCGCCTTCTCGCCGAGCTGCTCGCGGTCTTCACTGTGATCTTCACCCTCCGGGGCTGGGTCACCATGGTCCGCAACCGGGTGCTCCAACACGCTGCAATGCGGATCGTCTGCGACCTGAGGATCGAGCTCTTCGCCCACCTGCAGACCCTCTCGCTGCGTTATTTCGACAACGCAAGGACCGGCGAGACGGTGTCGCGAATCGCCCAGGACACGGGCGAGGTCTACAACCTGACGAACGGATTCCTGATCAACCTGATCGCCGACTCGGTGACCGTGGTCGCCGTCCTCGGGATCCAGTTCTCGCTCGACTGGAGGCTTGCGCTCGCCACCTGCGCCGTGATGCCACTCTTTGCCATCAACTACCTTCACCACCGGCGCCAGATGCGGGAGGAGAGCCGTGTCCACAGGAACAACTGGGACAAGGTCGTGGGGTTCCTTCATGAGAAGGTGTCCAGCGCGCGGGTGATCAAGTCCTTTGCACGGGAACAGGGGGAGATTTCGACCTTCGCCAGCGGGATCAACGAGGACTTCCTGAATTATTCGCGGATCGTCATGCGCAACACCAAGCTGTCGATCACCGCCGACCTGCTGGGCTCCCTGGGGACGCTCGTTGTGCTGGGCTACGGAGGCTGGCTGGAAATCCAGGGGCAGATCGGGGTGGGCACCCTGATGGCCTTCTACGCCTACATAGCCCTCGTGTTTCCGCCGATCGTCCGGTTTGTCGACCTGGCCGCCGTCTTCCAACGGGCGAACACGGCGATCGAAAACGTCTTTGGGCTTCTCGACACAAGGGCGGATGTGAGCGATGTGCCCGGCGCGAGGCCCCTCCCCCCGCTGCGCGGTGACGTCGAGTTCCGGAATGTCTGCTTCGATTACAAGGAGGAGCCGCGGGGGCCGGGCCAGCCTCGGACTTTGACGGACGTGTCCTTCGTGGTGCCCGCGGGCAAGGTGGTGGCGATCGTGGGGCCGAGCGGCGCCGGCAAGAGCACGATCATCAACCTCCTCGCACGTTTCTACGATCCGGCCAGCGGGGAGGTCCTGGTCGACGGGTACGACCTGCGCTTTGCCACCGTGGACTCCTTCCGCAGACAGGTGGGCATTGTCCTCCAGGAAAGCGTCCTGTTCTCAGGGACGCTGGAGGACAACCTCAAGTACGGAAAGCCGGATGCCTCGAGGGCCGAGATCGTTGCAGCGGCCGAAATGGCCAATGCGCACGACTTCATCGTCAAGCTTCCCGACGGATATGCGACGGTGGTTGGCGAGCGCGGCGTGCAGCTTTCCGGGGGCCAGCGCCAGCGGATCGCAATAGCGCGGGCCCTTCTCAAGAATCCGAGGATACTTATTTTCGATGAGGCGACGAGTTCGCTCGACATTGTCTCCGAGCGGCTGATCCAGGAGGCCATGGACCGCGTGATGAAGGGCCGCACGGTCTTCATCATCGCCCACCGGCTCGCTACGGTCCAGAAGGCGGACCAGATCCTGGTCATGGACCAGGGGCGCCTGGTCGAGCGCGGAAGCCACGCCGAATTGATGGCCATGAACGGGCTCTACGCCCGGTTCCACGCCCTGCAGTTCAGGGAGGCGGAATAGGGATGACAAATCACCACCCCAGGGCCTGGCGAAACACGGGCTCGAGCTCGTTGGCCATCGCCAGGTGCTGCGGCCCGGTCGGGTGGCCGTTGCCTGGCCGGCCCGGTTGGTGGCTGGCCTCAAACGCGGTGACCCGCGGGCTGCCAACCTCGGAAACGACCTGTTGCAGGTACCGGTATTGGACGGTTCTGGCCGGAACCTGGTCCGGCCAGTCATTCAGGATCGGGGAACTTATGAGCACGATGTGCGCAGCTGGGTAATCGCCCAGGATCCTCCGCACGAACTGCACGTAGGCACTCACGAACTGCACCTGATCCGGGATCCCCTGGCTGAAGTCGTTTTGGCCGATGCAGATCCCGATCGCGTCGGGGACGTAGCGCCGGGGGTCCCAGGCTGCGTTCGGATCATCCGGAAGAGCCAGGCCGTAGAATTGCGGCGCATTTGTCGTGGCAGTGATCCCCTGCCAGTCGCGGATCAGGCCGCGTCCGCCGTAGCTGACTTGATCGCACTGGGCACCAAACCTCCGTGCCAGGATCCTCCCGTAGCTTTGCCGGGGACTGCTCAGGCGGTTGCCCTTGGGCGGGTCACCCTCCTGGGCGGCAGCGCATTCGCCGCAGGTGATGGAGTCGCCGATGAACATCATCTTTCGAGCCGGAAGCAGAGCTGGGGCCAGCAGGGTGTCGCCCGGCCCGAGCGTGACCCCGAGGACATCGCATTCGCCCTGCCAGCTCTCGGTGCGGCGCATGATCTCCACGGTGTGCTCCGCGCCACCGCCCGCCGCCACAAGTGGATAGTCCGCCACGCCCTCGGCCAGTTCGACCCAATGGGGCTCGGATTGGTCCACGCTGACGTCGATGTACTCCTCGGGCTTGGCAGCCTTGAGACGGATACCAAGCAATTCGCCCTTGAAGCGCAGATGGATCACGATTCCCGGAAAGCCCATCCGCACGGTGCCGTCCGCGGTGGCAAGGGTCCTGCCCTCGTAGACGACCTCCGCCGCATCGGCACGGACAGTCACCGGGCCAAGGGCACCAGAATCAACAGCCTTGAGCGGGAGATTCGTCACAACTCCAAGGGCCAAGGCGAGTGGTAAGAGGCGCATTTTGGGGTAAACGGGGGCATGGGCCTGGCAAAACTGGAGCCGACTGTCGGGATTGAACCGACGACCCATGCTTTACGAAAGCATTGCTCTACCGCTGAGCTAAGTCGGCGACTGCCAGTTGAACCACCATGCCTATCGGCTGGGGGCGGATTCGGGCAAGGAAAAAGGGCGCCGGCGTCTGGAAGGCCATATCCTCCGAACCTCGGACGCGGCTCGCCGGGTGTTCGGATTCGTCAGCTTCGCGAACCACTCCGCGTCGCCCGCCGCCTGCAGGTGCAGTGCAATGCACGGCAACACGTAGGTGAATACCCACTACCGTTCAGGTTGTCTATTCCCGATAAGACTCCGATGGTCACGCTACCGCCGCTTGGCCGTCGTCATAAACCCAGGCCCAACGTCGGCGCTTGTTATGAAAACGGGCCATTCAATGGTAGATGAATCTCCGGCCACCGTCACGGCAGGGCCGTCCGGGGGGACCCTGGTCCTGGACGAAATGACCCGTGGAGAGTCGCCCCCCCCGCTGGCGGCTGCACCGTTCGCTGTCAGCACACTGGACACAACAGGCGAGGACCGACACGAGGAAAGAATGCTCAGGGAAGAAGATCTCCAGCGCGCGATCTTCAACAGCGTCAACTTTTCAAAGATCGCCACAGACGCAAAGGGCGTCATTCAGATCTTCAATGTCGGCGCCGAACACATGCTCGGCTACGCAGCCGTTGACGTAGTGAACAAAATCACGCCAGCGGACATCTCCGATCTCCAGGAAGTGATCGCCCGCGCCAAGGCGCTCAGCGCTGAATTTGGCACACCGATTGCACCCGGTTTCGAGGCCCTCGTCTTCAAGGCATCGCGAGGCATCGAAGACATTTACGAACTGACCTACGTCCGCAGGGATGGCAGCCGCTTCCCCGCCGTCGTGTCGGTCACGGCCCTGCGCGACGAACGAATGGAGATCATAGGCTACCTGCTGATCGGAACCGATAACAGCGCCCGGAAGAAGATTGAGGCGGACCGATGCATACTGGACCAACGCCTGCGCGATCAGCAGTTCTACACACGATCGCTCATCGAATCCAACGTGGACGCGCTGATGACCACCGATCCGACCGGCATCATCACCGACGTCAACAAGCAGATGGAGATTCTCACGGGATGCACCCGCGACGAGTTGATTGGCGCACCATTCAAGGACTTCTTCACGGACCCAGAGCGGGCCGAAGCGGGCATCAAGCGGGTGCTGAATGACCGGAAGGTCACCGACTATGAACTCACCGCGCGAACCATCGACGGCAAGGAGACAGTCGTGTCCTACAACGCGGCCACCTTCTATGATCGAAAGCGGAGGCTGCAAGGTGTGTTCGCGTCCGCGCGTGACATTACCGATCGGAGAAAGTTCGAGCAATCGCTCCAGGACACAAACGCCAAGCTGGACAGCGCCAAGTCGGTGGCTGAAAAGGCCAATATCTCCAAAACGGATTTCCTCTCTAACATGAGCCACGAGTTGCGCACGCCTCTCAGCGCCATCCTCGGCCTGAGCGAAGCGCTCCTCGAACAGGTCTCCGGTCCGCTCACCCAGCGCCAGGTCAAGTCCGTCACCACGATCTCGACGAGCGGCAAGCACCTGCTCACACTCATCAACGACATTCTTGACCTTTCCAAGGTCGAGTCGGGACATCTGGAGCTGAATCCGGAGACGGTCAATATCCGGGACTTCTGCGAAAGCTGCCTCCTGTTCGTGCGGACGCAGGCGATTCAAAAGGACATCGAGGTTGTCTTTGAACACGCCGCATGCATCGCGCAATTCTCGGCTGACCCTAAAAGACTGAAACAGATTCTCGTCAACCTGCTCACCAACGCCGTGAAGTTCACACCTCAGGGCGGACGCATTGGCCTGACGGTCATTGCAGCGGAAGGCGGCGATACAGTGAAGTTTACCGTGTGGGACACAGGCATCGGTATCGCTCCAGCTAACAAAGCGAAGCTGTTTCGCGCCTTTTCGCAGATTGATTCGAGTCTTTCCCGCGGGCAGGAGGGCACGGGATTGGGCCTCGTATTGGTGGCGAAGCTGGTGGAACTGCACGGCGGAAGTGTGGCGCTCGAAAGCTCGCCGGGAAAGGGCAGCCGCTTCACAGTGACGCTGCCGCGGATATCCGCATCCGCACCATCCAGGGAATCCGCGCCGGAGGATGTGACGAGTCGCCGGAGTTATCGCCGCGCCCTGATTGTCGACGATGACCCCACTTCGGGAGGCATCCTCGCCGATTATCTCACCGAGCTGGGCCTGGAGAGTGTGTTGCACATGCGCGGCGACGGGGCCATCGAGGCGGCGTTACGGGAACGGCCTGATCTCATCCTGCTGGATATCCTGTTGCCCGGTGAGAGCGGCTGGGTGACGCTGGCGCGGCTTAAGGAACATCCCGGTACGCGGGACATTCCAGTTGTGGTTGTCTCCGTAGTGGACGAGCCGGGAAAGTCCAAGGCGCTCGGAGCGGTGGCGCATTTCACCAAGCCGATCACCCGCGCCCAGCTCGCCGGATTCCTTCAGCGCGAGGAGGTGTCGCCTCTCGTTCGCGCTCGGCCATCCGCCGCAGACCTCCCTCCCACCGGTTCCACGATCCTGCTGGCTGAGGACAACGGGGCGAACGTCCAGACTGTCGGCGGCTATCTGGAGGACAAAGGCTACGTGATGCACTACGCGCCGAATGGTCTTGTTGCCGTAAAGCTCGCACGCGAGTTGCGGCCTTCGCTCATTCTCATGGACATCCAGATGCCGATCATGGACGGGTTGACCGCCATGAGGGAGATTCGCTCGGACCCTGCCCTTAGGGCCATCCCTATCATTGCGCTCACGGCGCTGGCGATGCCGGGCGACCGCGAGCGGTGCCTCACAGCGGGCGCAACCGATTACATGAGCAAACCCCTGACTTTAACTGCATTAACTGAGTTGATGAAAGGCCTGCTATCGAAAGACAGGGATGCGTCCAGGTTGCTTCCATGAACACCCCGGCGACCATTCTCCTCGTTGATGACGTCCCAGCTAACCTCGAGACGCTGAGAGAACTTCTCGAAACGGACGGTTATCGGCTCATCGAAGCGGGAGATGGACCCAACGCGTTGCGGCTTGCACGAGAAACCACGCCCGACCTCGTGCTACTCGACGTAATGATGCCCGGAATGGACGGCTACGAGGTATGTCGCCAATTGCGCGCCGACTCGCACCTCG
>CAZGOX010000027.1:0-17549 GCA_964527955.1 uncultured Opitutaceae bacterium
CGATTGAAAACAACGTCTACCGCCTCGCCTGAACCCGATGAATACCGTCTTCCCACCACTCCCCGCCGACCTTGCCGTGCAGACGGGAATTCAGCCCCGGGTTTGCATTGTCAGCGGTGAATTCGTCGGCGTTTTCAAGAACGGGGGAATCGGAACCGCCTACACATCGATGGCGGAAGCGCTGGCCGGGGCGGGATGCGCGGTGACCTGCCTCTACGTCGGAGAGGGGCCCGCCGTCGAATCCGACCTTGCCGGCTGGGTGGAATCGTACCGCACCCGAAAGATCACCTTCATACCGTTGCCGTCATCAGGCCGCCGCGTCTGGGGCCAGACTCCGGATTTCGGCAAGTCGTTCGAGGTCTATGAATGGTTCAAGGGCCATGGCGACTTCGACGTCATCCACTTCCCGGAGCACAAGGGCTACGGCTATCACACGCTTTCGGCCAAGCGCCAGGGGTTGTTTCCGAGCCGGGCGCAGATGTGCGTGGGAATCCATAGCATGACGAAATGGCTGCAGGCCGCGATGCAGGAACATGTTTGCGGGCTTGCGGACCTGGAGCACGACTTCATGGAACGTCAGTCCGTGGCCCTGGCGGACGTCGTGGTCAGCCCCAGCCAGTATCTGATGAATTGGATTGCTGATCGCGGTTGGTCGATCCCGCCCAGGGCCTATGTGCAGCCTTACATCATGCCCCGATTGGCGCACCCGCCCAAGCGGTCGGCGCCCGGCCGGCAGCCTGTGGATGAGCTGGTCTTCTTTGGCAGACTCGAGACACGGAAAGGCATCGAGCTCTTTTGCGACGCCATCGACCGCATTGCGGCGGATTTCAACGACCGGATCAGATGCGTGACCTTTCTCGGGCGCGAAAACACGGTACGGGGGCTCAAGGCGTGCGAGTTTATCCGTCGGCGGGCAGGGCATTGGCCGTTCAAGATCCAGCTTCTTACGAATTTCGACCAAAAGGAGGCCGTTGCCTATCTCCAGGTTCCCGGCCGGTTCGCCGTGATACCGTCCTTGATGGAGAATTCACCCAATACCGTCTATGAGTGCCTCGGCTCCGGGATTGCATTCATTGCGAGCCGGGTCGGTGGCATTCCCGAACTCATTGATCCCAAGGAGGCCGATTCCGTCTGCTTCGAGCCGAAGCCGGCGGCGCTGGCGCAAAGGCTGCGCGAGGCCATTTCCGAGGGCGCTTGCCTTTCCCACATCGCATTCAGTCCGGCTGCGAACCGACAGGCCTGGATCGACTGGCACAGGCGCGTGGCGGCGGATGCCAGGAGGAAAGATGCGGCAGGACCCGAAGCTTCCGCCCAGGCATTGCCCAAAGTGAGCCTGTGCCTGGTCACGTTCAACCGGCCGAACCTGCTGAAGCAGGCGCTGGAGTCAGTGGAAATGCTCGAGTACGGCAACTTGGAGGTTCTGTTGGTGGACGACGGGAGCACGGATCCCGCGGCGGTCGCCTTGCTCGACGAATTGGAACCCTCGTTTGCGCGGCGCGGCTGGCATGTCATCCGCCAGGAAAACCGGTATCTGGGCGCCGCGCGGAATAGGGCCGCCCGGGACGCCTCCGGGGCTTACCTCCTGTTCATGGATGACGACAACTATGCCGAGCCGCGGGAATTGAAGACCCTGGTCCGGGCCGCCGAACACTCGGGGGCGGACATCGTCTGCTGCGGCATGAACCTTTTCACGGGCAGCGAGCCGCCGAACCGGAATGAGGCGCCGAAACGCCGGCTGCTTCCGCTGGGCGGAGTCGCGTCCATGGGAGCGCTCATCAACTGCCTGGGCGATGCCAATGCCCTGGTTCGGACCACCTGCTTCAAAGCGTTGGGCGGGTTCACCGAGGACCAGGGCGTGACGCACGAGGATTGGGAATTCCACGCCAAGGCGGTCTTGAAAGGGTTCAAGCTCACCGTCGTCCCTGAATTCCTCTTCTGGTACAGGGAAGATTCCAACGGAATGCTCCGGACAACCCCGCGGTACCTGAACACCATGAGGAGCCTCCGGCCCTATATCGATGCCGTCCCGGAGGAGCTGCAAGACATCATCTATCTGGCCCAGGGCTGGTATGAACGTGAACTGAAGGCCTCTGTCTCCGGCGAAGCCCTCTCGAACTATGCGAAGTTGACGATCCGGTGGCGCTCGAAGCTTGAGGCGGGCTCCGCACTGGCGGCAATGAACTGCCGGGAGCAGGCGGTGACTATGATGGTCGAAGCGGTCAAGTCCGTCCAAAACTCGCGGCATGCCCTCGTGATATTGCAGGCGATGCTGGCGGTTGGCGAAGCGCTGGTGCCGCTTGACCGGAAACACGCGGCCACGCTGGCGAGACTAGCGTGCAATTTCGCAAGATTCAGCCCGGAGGAGGATCACACGAAGGCCGCCGCGCGCCTCCTGGACCTTTGCCTGGCCGGAAATGACAACCATAAGGCGGTGAAATCCGGAGGGGCAACGGCTGCGCCGGGAACGCCCGCGCAGGACGGAGCCGCGGAATTGGCCTCATTGGCGGGCGCATTCTGATGACCCACGGCAACGCGAGCAGAAGGACCGGATCCGCTCCCGACGCACAGGACGGACGTCTCCGGCATGCGCTTCTCTTCTTCCTTTCGCCAAGGGAGTCCTATCGGCGCCCCCTCTTCTCTCCCCTGGAGATTTTCTGCGGTCCGGACGCCAGCGACAATGGTGACGACGTCATGCTGCGCTCCGTCCGCACGGAGGCCGGATCGTTCGACGTCCAGGGGGTGCTGAAGCGGATTCCTCCAGGCCAGCGGCCCGATTATGTCGTGGTGAAGGCCGATGCCACCGGCCGGAACCTGCCGCGCAACCTGGCGGCGTTTCCCGGCCCGAAGGTGCTCCTGGTCGGGGACACCCACCACATGGACCGGCCCGTCCAGAGCCTTGTCCGGTATGCCAGGGAGGAGCCCTTCGACTTCGTCATTTTCGACCACACGCGCCACCACGCCCGATTTTTTGCCGAGGCCGGACTGCGGAACCTGTTCTGGCTTCCCGCCCTGGACTACGGATTCGTCCATCGCCAGCTCAAGCCGGTCCCGGCTCGCGCCGTGACGTTTGTGGGGCAGGTCGGCAGGTTCCATCCGTACCGGCGGTGGGTTCTCGACCACGTGAAGGCCGCGGGAATCCCCCTCGAGGTGCTGCGCGGCCGGCTCGATGAGACCGCCGACATCTACGCGGATTCCCAGATCACCCTCAACGTGAGCCTGAACGGAGATCTCAACCTGCGCGTCTTCGAGGCGCTCGCGGCCGGCGGATTCCTGCTCACGGACGAACTCGGGGCGGACTCCGGCCTGCGCCGGCTCTTTGAACCGGGAAAGCACCTCGACACATGGCGCACGCCGGGGGAACTTGCGGACAAGATCCGCCACTACCTCACCCGCCCGGCCGAGATCCGCCAGATCCGCCAGCTGGGCCAGATTGAGCTTCTGAAGAATCACCACCCGGATGTGAAGCTGCGCGAGTTTCATGCGCTTCTCGATGGGGGAGGGGTCAATCCCCGCTACGACCTGCGCAGCGAGCCCTGGTGGCCGCGTCCGGACTTTGCCGTGTCCCCCGGGCTTCCCAGGGAAATCGCGGCGTACGAGGCGCTCCAGGAATGGCACCGGACCTCCCGCGAGGTGCTCGTCTACTCCGCTGATCCCGCCGGGCTTTCCAAGTTCGACAATCTCCCGCGCCTGAGATTCCCGTCCCTCGAGGGGGCGGCGTCCCCGGCGAGGGACGCAGGGATCCCCGCCCGACGAGTGCTTTGGTGGGACGAAAGGACGCCCGAGTCGGCGCTGCCCCTCTTCTGTGACGACGCGATCGTGGCGCCCACGGAGGAAGCGGCGTCCCGGCCGGAACTGGGGGCCTGGGGATTTGTGGCCGACGCCGACGATTCGCCCGTCTTCAAGCTGGGAGACCCGCTCGTGTTCCTGGACCGGGCGTGGACCACGGGCGCCCGCGACACGGTCCGCGCGACGCTGCGGCGCTTCGTGGAACACTCGTGCGACTCCGGCGCCTGCGCGATCATGGCGAACTATGCCCGACTGCTCGGCGAACACCATGTCCAGCAGGCCGCCCTGAAGAGGGCAATCGGGCTCGACCGCAACAACTCCAACGCCCTGCTTGCGCTCGCAGCCATGACCCTCAAGCAGGGGGACAGGGCTGCCGTACGCGTGCTGCTCGAGGAGGCAGCCCGCGTCGCCCCCCTTCCGGACCAGGCGGAGACCCTGCGAAGGGAATTTGCGGCCGGCGCGGCCTCGAACCCCGAACTGGCGTCCTATTGGCGCGCGATCGGCCGTGTGCCGGTGGAGCAGGCGGAGGAGCCGCGGAGGATCCTGGTGATCACCAACCTGTTTCCACCCCAGGAGCTGGGGGGGTATGGGCGAAAGATGTGGGAGTTTTCCGCCGGCCTGCGGGCCAGGGGCCACGAGATTCGCATCCTGACCGCGGACCAGACCGAGTTTCGAAAGGCGCCCACGCCCGAGGAGGCGGAGCTGGAGCCGCTCGTCTCGCGCACGCTGCCCCTGCTGGGGGGATGGAAGGGCGGCGCGGCGGTGTCCCTGAGCGACCGGGCTGAAATCGCGATCCGCGCGCGGACAATTGTCGCCCGAGTCGACGCCGCGATCCGGGAATTCCGGCCCGATGCGGCGCTGCTCGGCAACATGGACTTTCTCGAACACCTCG
This sequence comes from uncultured Opitutaceae bacterium, assembly GCA_964527955.1. Classification (GTDB taxonomy): domain Bacteria; phylum Verrucomicrobiota; class Verrucomicrobiia; order Opitutales; family Opitutaceae; genus Palsa-1447. The sequence continues at coordinate 4,679 of CAZGOX010000027.1, forward strand.
CCGTGGAGACGGTCCTCCGCGCGGGGCTGCCCGTGGTGCACTGCCTTGGCAACGCAAAGCCGGGCTATGCCGTCGAGCGGCAGCCGCGGTCGGCGGGCTATTGCATCGGGGCCTGCAGCGACTGGACCGGCAGGATCCTCCGCGAGGCGGGTTATGCCCCGGCCCGCGTCGAGACCGTCTACCCCGGCGCCCGCGTCGACAGGTTCTTCCGGTTCTTCCTGCCGGAACCGGGCAGGCTGCGGATCTGCTTTGCCAGCCTGGTCCTTCCGTTCAAGGGGGCCCATGTGCTTGTCGACGCCCTGCTGAGGCTGCACCGCGCCGGCGTCGACTTCACGGCTGAGATTGCCGGGGACACCCCGGATCCCGCTTTCGCGACCAAATTGAGGGACATCCTCCGCGCGGAGGGGCTCGGGCGGAAGGTGGGCTTCCCCGGGTTCCTCGACAGGCCGGGGCTGGCTGCGCTCTTTGGCAGGAGCAATGTGCTGGTATTCCCCACGTCCACGCCCGAGCCGTTCGGCATCTCCCACGTGGAGGCCATGGCCGCGGGGCTCGTGGTCGTCACCAGCGGGACGGGCGGTGCCGCCGAGATCGTGCGCCATGGCGTGGACGGGCTCCGGTTTCAGGCAGGGCGCGGCGATGACCTGGCCCGGCAGCTGCTCTCGCTGGCCCAGGACCCCGCGCTTGCGCTCCGCCTCCAGCGCGCAGGCCAGTCGCGGGCCATGGCCTTTGCCGTCGGGCACTCCGTGAGGAAGATCGAGCGGATTTTCGGGGAGCTGCCCGGCTCGGCCCGGCCGGTGATGGCGGAGGACGCCAGACATGCCCTCGCCGGCACCTGAGGCTGTGACCTCGGCCGCGGCCGCCGAACTCCTGGACCGCGGCCTGGCCCTCAACCGCCGGCGGAGCTTCCGCGATGCGGCCCAGGTGCTCCGGGAGGCTTCCCGCATGGCCCCGCACTCGGCCGTGGTGTGGCTCAACCTGGGAGTCTCCTGCCTTGAGTCGAGGCTGCTCGGTGAGGCCGTGGCTTCGTTTCGGCGGGCCATCGCGATCGAGCCGCTCCGCCCCGAGGCGCACAACATACTCGGCCACGCCCTCCTGGAGCAGGGCCGCTGCGGCGAGGCCGCACGGTCGCTCGCCGAGGCCCTGAGGCTGCGCCCCGGGTATCCGGCGGCGCATGACAACCTGGGGAGGGTTCTCAAGGCCCAGGGCAGGGCGGCCGAGGCGGTCGCGCACCATCGCGCAGCCCTGGCCGGAAGGCCCCGGCCCGAGACCCACAGCAACCTTCTGTTTTCCCTCAACTTTGCGCCGGGGATCCCGCCCGCGGAGATCGCCGCGGAGCACCGCCGCTGGGCGGATGCCTTCGAGGCCCCGCTGCGAACAGGCCGGCCCCGGCCCGCCCAGGACCGGTCGTGCCCGCGCCGCCTTCGCATCGGGTATGTGTCGCCCGACCTCGTGAACCACGCCGTGGCGTACTTCCTTTCGCCCGTGCTCGCGGCGCACGACAGGGAGGCCTTCGAGATCACCTGCTACTCGGATGCGAAAGTCCCCGACGCCGTGACGCGGCGGCTCCAGGCCCTCGCGGGGCGCTGGAGGGACATCGCCGGGTGGAGCGATGAGCGCGTGGCGGATGCCGTCCGCGGCGACCGGATCGACATCCTGGTGGACCTTGCGGGGCACACGGCGCGGAACCGGCTGCCGGTCTTCGCCCGGAGGGCTGCGCCGGTGCAGGTGACCTGGCTGGGATACCCGAACACCACGGGTCTCGATGCCATGGACTACCGGATCACCGACTTCGTCAGCGATCCGCCCGGCGAAACCGAGGCCCTGCACAGCGAGGAGCTCGTGCGCCTCCCGGGCCCCTTTTCATGCTACGAGCCATGCCCAGCGAGCCCGCCGGTCGGGCCGCTTCCCTCGGCGTCGACGGGCTGCGTGACCTTTGGCTGCTTCAACAACCTGGCCAAGGTGAACGACGGCGTCGTCGACCTGTGGGCCGGCCTGCTCGCCTCCGTTCCCGGCTCGCGCCTCTTTCTCGAGTCGCGCGGGCTTTCCGATCCGGAGACCGCCGACCGCCTCCGCCGCGAGTTTGCGGAGCGGGGCGTGGACCCCGGGCGCCTCGATCTCGAGGGGGACCCCCTGCCGGAAACCCTCCACCTGGCCCGCTACCACAGGGTGGACATCGCCCTCGACACCTTCCCCTACAATGGGGCGACCACCACATGCGAGGCGCTTTGGATGGGCGTGCCCGTCGTCACGCTCGCCGGCCCGACCCATGCGTCGAGGGTGGGGGCGAGCCTGCTCACCCACCTCGGGGCGCCGGAATGGGTGGCCCATTCGGCGGCCGGCTACCCCGGCATCTGCCGTGCGCTGGCGCGCGACACCCGGAAACTGGAGGACATCCGGCGCGGGCTGCGCGACCGGATGTCCATGAGTCCTCTGTGCGACGCGCGGCACTTTGCCAGGAACCTGGAAAGCGCCTACCGCGCCCTGTGGCTGAACAGCGGGAAAGGGAATTCGCCCCCTATCCCGCCCGCCTCGGCCCCCGGGCAGGGGGCTCTGGCGGACGGGAATGGGGCGAATCAGAACAACCTCACTTAGCCGGTGATCAACCGCAGCGTGGTCTGCGCGCTTTGGTTGGCCTGGGTGAGCATTGCGGTGCCTGACTGGACAAGCACCTGCCACTTGGCGAGCTGGCTTGTCTCCTGGGCGACGTCGACGTCGCTGATGTTGCTGATGGCGGACTGCAGGTTCGTCTGGTTGTTCGTGAGCAGGGTGCTCGCGAAGCTCAGGCGGCTCTGCTCGGATCCGTTCACAGCCCTCATGTTGGCCACGTTCTGGATGGCGTTGTTGACCGTCGAGATGGCCAACCCGCTCAGGGTGGACAATCCCGTCAGCGCGCCGACTCCGGAGGCGGAGCTGTTGATGTCGGCGCCGGTGATCGTCACCGCGGTCGCCGAGCTCAGGTCGCTCGTCACGTCCACGGTCACGCTGGCGGAGCCGAACAGCGAGATGCCGTTGAACGTCTCCGACGACAGCGAGGCAAGCTCACTGGTGAGCTGGCTGAACTCGTCGTCGTAGTTGGCCTTGTCGCTGCTGTTCCCGGTCGGGTCCTGGTACAGCGTATCGAGCTGGCTGATGCGGTCCAGGATCGACCCGGCGACCTGGAGGGCGCCGTCCTGCGTCTGCAGGAGCGACGTCGAGTCACCGATGTTGGTCTGGAGCTCGGACTGGCGATCCGTCTCGGCGGTGAGGTTCATGTTGACCGCAACGCCACCCGGATCGTCGCCCGGGTTGACTAGTTTCGAGCCGCTCGACAGCTCATTGAGGCTGGCGGTCAGCTGCATGTGCGAGTGGTTGAGGTTGTTGGCCGCAACGCTCGCAGCGTAGTTGGTATTAATCACGACTGACATGGTACTTTCCTTGTTCTTGAGCCACACTCCGTAGTGGCCACGAACCCGGGTTGGACGACGCCGGGTCGCGTCGATTGAGTGCTAACCTCAAACTGAGTCCGGCGCCGCTGGCGCGCCGATGGGGGTTTGCTTGCCGGCCCCAGCCCCGACCTCTCCAGAAGACAACCGCTAGAAAGGAACCGCGGGATCGCAATCACTCGACCCCGCGTTGAGGTCATGGGCTTGGGACGGATTATCCGGTGATGAGCTTCAGGATTGAGTTGGAGCTTTGGTCGGCCTGGGTGAGCATGGCCGTGCCGGATTGGACCAGCACCTGCCACTTGGCCAGCTGGGTGGTTTCGTCCGCCACGTCCACGTCGCTGATGTTGCTGATGGCCGTGTGCAGGTTGGTCTGGTTGTTGGTGAGCAGCGTGCTCGCGAACCCGAGGCGGCTCTGTTCGGAGCCGTTCAAGGCGCGCATCGTTGCCACGTTCTGGATGGCGTTGCTGACGGTGCTGATCGCGAGCCCGCTGAGGGTGGACAGGCCCGTGAGGGCGCCGACCCCGACGGACGTGCTGTTCAGGTTCGCGGCGCTGATCGTGACGGCCGAGGCGGAGCTCAGGTCGTCGGTGACGTCCAGGCTGACGCTGCCCGAGCCGAACAGCGAGACGCCGTTGAACGTCTCGGAGGTGAGCGAGGCGAGCTCGTTGGTGAGCTGGCCGAACTCGTCGTCGTAGTTGGCGAGGTCGGAGCTGTTCTGGGTCGGGTCCTGGTACAGCGTATCAAGCTGGCTGATACGATCGAGGATCGAGCCCGCGACCTGGAGCGCGCCGTCCTGCGTCTGCAGGAGCGAGGTCGCGTCGCCGATGTTGGTCTGGAGCTCGGACTGGCGGTCGGTCTCGGCCGTGAGGTTCATGGACACGGCGACGCCGCCCGGGTCGTTGCCGGGGTTCACCAGCTTCGAGCCGCTCGAGAGCTCGTTCAGGGCGTCGGTCAACTGCATGTGCGAGTTGTTGAGGTTGTTGGCCGCAACACTCGCCGCGTAGTTCGTATTGATTACAACGGACATGTTTTTATCTTCCTTGATGCTAAGTGCGGCGTCCGTGCCGCATTCGGACTCCGGGGGATCGGCTCCGGGTCGCGCCGGCCGGAACTTTTGTCCCGGCGGGAAAGGGTATCGTCGCGGGCCCGGGAAAACTTAGCGGCTTTTTTGCCAAAGTGGGCTCCGCCGCAATTCGCTCAACTTGGCGCCGAATGTGCCGATCTCCACCAGCGACATACGGTCGAATCATGGCTACCACTCCAATCTCCGGCCTGTCGTCAGGAATCAACTGGACGAGCATTGTCAGCGAGCTGGTCACGGCGTCGAGCGGCGGCATCACGCATGCCCGGGCGCAGCAGGCGACGGTCAACAGCCAGGTCAGCGCACTTGGGAGCCTGACGACGGACATGAACGGCCTCTCCAGCGCGATCTTCTCGCTGGAAAGTCCGGCGGCGTACAACGCCGTGAGCGCCGCGTCGACCACGACCGGCTCGACCTGGGCCGTCTCGGCGGAGGCGGGCACGCCGACGGGCAGCTATCCCATCGATGTGACGAACTTGGCCACGTCCTCCCAGTTGAACGGCAACCCGGGGATTTCCGCCTCGCTCAACGCGGGCGGGGCCGCAACCACGACCCCCCTGGCGAGCCTGGACACCACGGATGCGATCACGCCGGGCACCTTCACGGTCAACGGCCAGCAGATCACCATCACGACCGCCGAGACCCTGAGCGACGTCTTCGCGGCGATCGCCAGCGCGACCAGCGGGGCGGTGAGCGGCTCCTACGGCCCCGGCGACACGGTGACGCTCTCCGGCGGAAGCACGCCCGTGGTGCTCGGCGCGGTCAACGACACGAGCAACTTTCTGCAGGAGATGAAGTTGTCCAACACCGGGACCACCGTGACGAGCGTGACAAGCTCCAGCTCCCTCGGGGCGGTCCAGCTGGGCAGCCCGATCGCGAGCGCCAACCTCAAGACGGCCCTCACCGGGCTGGATCCGTCGGGCAACGGCTCCCTCGCCATCAACGGCGTGACGATCAACTACAACGCGAACACCACAACCATGGCAACGCTGCTGGGCCTGATCACCAAGTCCGGCGCGGGCGTGACGGCCTCCTACGACACCACCAACGACAGCATGGTGTTGACCAACACTTCGACGGGCGACATCGGCATCGGGGCCAACGACCTGTCCGGCAACCTTCTTGCCGCGCTCGGGCTGACCTCGGGGACGGGCGCCACGCTGGCGCAGGGGGCAAACGCGACATACAGCGTGAACGGCGGCCCGACGCGGACCAGCACGAGCAACACCCTCGGCCCCTCGGCGCTTGGAGTGAGCGGCCTCAGCGTGACCGTCAACACCAAGGGCCCCCAGACGGTCCAGGTGTCGGGCGCCACCGCGGCCCTCCAGACCGCAATCCAGACCTTCATCACGAACTTCAACACCCTGCAGTCCGGAATCGAGGGTGACACGGCCATCAACGTCCAGGCCAACGGCACGGTCTCGACGGCGGTGCTGTCCTCCGACACCGAGGTCGCGAGCTGGAGCCACATGCTGGAGACTGTCGCCTTCAGCGCCGGCAACGGGGTGGGCGGGGCGGTCAACAGCCTCCACGACCTCGGCATCGAGTTCAACGGGACCACAGGGCAGCTGCAGATCGCGGACAGCGCCAAGCTCCAGCAGGTCCTCATCCAGAGCCCTTTGGCCGTGTCAGCCTTCTTCCAGACGGCCCACACGGGCTTTGGTTCGACGTTGACCACCACCCTCAACGATCTCATCAACCGGAGTGCCGACGCACAGCAGACGCTCCAGGGCACCTCGACGAGACTCGGGACCCAGATTGCGACGATGCAAAACCAGTTGAACGCGCAGCAACAGGCGCTGGACTCGGAGTTCCAGACCATGGAGACGCTGATGTCGCAATACCAGACCGAGAGCACCACGCTGACGAACATGTTCTCGGGGACTGCCTCTTCCCTCGGGAGCATTGCCACCAGCGTGAACAACTCCGCCGCCGCCACCACCTCGCCCCTCAGCAACATCGCCCCCAGCGTGAACAGCTCGACCGGGAGCTCGTCCTCGGCGTAGTCCCCAAGCAACGGATGATGCGCCACCCTTCCTCGATTGTCTGGCTCGCCGTCGCGCTGCTGGCGGGCGGCTGCGAAACCAGGCCGTCCCTGATCGACCCGGCGCGAATGGGCCCGGTTTTCTCCCCCAAGAACTCCTACGGGGAGAAGAGGCTGCCGCCGACGCTCCATCGCGTCGTGCTCCTGCCCGTGCACGGGGCTCCCTTCGCCCCTCCGGAGGTCTGCGAGGCGCTCGACCGGGTCTTCGCGACCGCGCTCGAGCACCAGATGCGCTTCGAGGTCGTCACGCTTTCCCGGGCCGAGTGCCTGATGTCGTTCGGCGTCGCGGACCTCGGCTCGGCCGACGCGCTGCCCAGGGACTTCCTTGCGATGATGGGCCGGAAGTATGGCGCCGAGGGAGTGGTGTTCGTCGACATCACGGCCTATCAGGGCTACCGCCCGCTGATGCTCGGGGTCAGGGCCAAGCTGGCCGGGATCGTGGACCACAGGCTGATCTGGGCGTTCGACGAGGAGTTTACGGTGCTGGATCCCGCCGTGGCGAACGGCGCCAGGCGCTTTTTCCTGGCCAATGCGGACGGCCCGGTGCCCTACGACCCCACGGAGGGCGTGCTGCAGAGCCCGACGCGGTTTGCGGCCTATGCCGCGGACACGGTCTTCAAGACCCTTCCCCCGCGGTGACGCGGCCGGACAGAATGCGCTAAAGTTAGGCCGTTCCACGACGATATCCCTCCTTACCAACCAACGGCGTTCCCTGGAAAGAACCAGCAGTGGCTGACCGTTTCCGAGTCTGATCCCATGATTCCTTCCACGTCTCCCTCCGACAGAACGGCAGGTGCGAATTTCGTATCCTCCGATCTGCAAAAGCCGGCGTTCATCCCCTCGAGCGAGGAGAATGACAGCCTTACCACCGACAAGGCAGAGCAACTGCGGGCCGCCCTGGTCCAGCAACCCGAGGTGCGCCCGGCAGTCGTGGCCCGCGGCTTGGCCCTTGCCGCCGACCCCAATTATCCGTCCGATTCGGTGATCAGGAACATCGCAGGCCAGATCCTTGCGTCTCCCGATCTCACCGAGGATCAGTCCTGATCCCATGATCGCACAAGACTGCGCGCGCAAGTACCGCGACAACGCCATCCTGACGGCGAGCCCCGCCCAGCTGGTGCTGGTGCTCTATGACGGGGCCCTCGGCGCCATGGCCTCGGCCCGTCTCGCCTTCGACCGCCCGTCGCGCGACCTGAGCCGCTTCGGCATCATCAACCGCAACCTGAACAAGGCCCTGAGGATCATCAGCCACCTGCAGTCCAAGCTCGATTTTGAGGCCAGCGAGGAGTTTGCCGGGATGATGTACCGGCTCTACGACTACTACAAGCGCAGGCTCCTGGAGGCCAACGTTCGCAAGGAGGTGGAGCCCATCGTCGAGGTGGAGCGGCTGCTCACCGAGGTGCGCGAGGCCTGGGCGACGATGCTGAAACAGCAGGGATCCCCCGCGGCGGAGCCCGAGGCCTTTGTCGCGCGTTCCGCATGACCGCCGCGGGCCCGACAGTCAGCGGGCTGCTTGGGGCGCTTGAGGATTTCGCCGGGCGTGAGGCCGTCCTGCTTGCAGCCGGCGACTACGCGGGGTTTGCGGCCGTGCGGAGGCGCGAGGCCCCTCTTATCGCCAGGCTGTGCGAGCTTGCCGGCGCCTTCGATTCCGAGGCCCTTTCCGGGCGGCTGGGAGCGCTGCTCCTGCGCCGCCGGCAAAACCTCTCCATGCTCCAGGAACGGACGGCCTTTCTTCGAGCCGAGCGCCAGCGTCTGGCCGCGACGCAGCAACGCCTGCGGCTGGTGATCCCGTACGGGCAGGTTGCGTCCGACGAACAGGCCTCCGCGCGGCTCAACGCCGCTGTGTGAAGGTGGGGACGGGCCTTTCTAGGTAGGGACGGGCGGCCCGCCCGTCCGGATCCGCCTTCGGGATAGTCGGGCAACCCTTGGGCCTGCCTTGAAAGGGCTCCATGTGTCTGGGGCTTGCGAATAGGCCCTCAGATTTGCCCGGACGCCCGGGCCGGGCGTCCCTACCTCCAAACCCCTTTCTTCAGCTCGCGGCCTCGATCGGCTCCTGGCTCTCCTCGAACTTCTCGGCGGGAGGACCGGACAGCCACTTCGCGGCGATCTGGCGGGCCTCTCCGACCCAATCCACGCCCGGCTTGTCGTAAATCGCATGGACGATCTCCGAGCCTGCATCCTTCTCCGACCAGGACAGGTTGGCCTTGAGGCAGAAGGAGTGGTCGGCCAGATCAAATGCCTGGAGAAGAATCGATCCGAGCGACCGGGCGGACGTTCCGTCCTTCTTCGCTCCCAGGGCAAGCCTGGCCAGGCCGGATTGGTAGTTGATGATCCGGTTGTTTGCCCAGGCGCCATGGGTGTGCTCGGGGGCCTCGCAATGCAGCGCGTTTTCTATCTCGGAGAGGAAGGAAAGGATGCGGAAGGACATGGGCAGGGTGATGGACTGCCCGGTGCATCGGCGCAACCAGCGGAACCTTTAGGGAAAAGAGTGTACGAAGAATGGGGGCAGACCGCTCCTTATGGACTGCGTTTCCGGTTTACTAAGTCGCGGTTTGGCTCCTTCCGGGGTGTGGGTATTACTTAGTGCGCCGGGGTTTGGATAATTTTAGGTTGATCTGGCTGGCTGGTGTGCTGCTCTCTGTAGTTCGATCCCCCCCGACATGTCTTTTGAGAAGGCCCTGATTATCGAGGATGAGTCCGTAGTGCGGAATTTCCTGAACGAAATCTTCGTGCGGCGGAGGTGCGCGGTGACGACGGCGACGACCCTGGCGGAGGCGGAGGCTGCGATCAGCCGGGATTCCTTCGACCTGGTTGTGCTGGACATCCGCCTGCCGGACGGGGACGGCCAGAAGTTTCTCGAGCAACTTGCGGCGCTCCCGGAGAGACCGCTTGTGATCGTCGTGACCGGGTACGGCTCGATCGAGTCGGCGGTCGCCTGCATGAGGGCCGGGGCTTTTGACTATGTGATGAAGCCGTTCTCGCCGTCCCAGATCGACGTCATTCTCAAGAAGGCGCAGGCCTACCGCCAGTTATTGCAAGTCAACCGGTTGCTGAGCGGATCGGGCGACGATGACGACGGCGGCCTGCTCGGGCGCAGCCCCGCCATGGTGCGATTGAGACAGCTCGTCGAGCGCGTGGCGCCGACCGACGCCACGGTCTTCATCAGCGGAGAGAGCGGCACCGGCAAGGAGATGATAGCCAGGGAGATCTACCGTAGGAGCCCCAGGCGCCAGCAGCCGTTCATCAAGATGAATTGCGCGGCAATTTCGGAGAACCTGATTGAGAGCGAGTTCTTTGGGCATGAACGCGGTGCCTTCACCGGGGCCACGGAGCGCCGCGAAGGCAGGTTCGAGCTGGCGAACCACGGCACGCTGCTCCTCGACGAGGTGAGCGAGATCCCGGCAAACCTTCAGGCAAAGCTTCTGCGCGTCCTCCAGGAGAGGGAATTTGAGCGGGTGGGCGGCAACCGGACGATCAAGGTGAATGTCCGCATCCTGGCCACGTCGAATCGCGACCTGCTGCATTACGTCGAGCAGGGCCAGTTCCGTCAGGATCTGTACTACCGGCTGAACGTGTTCCCCGTCACGGTTCCCCCCCTCAGGGACCATCCGGAGGACATCCCCCTGTTGGCCGATACATTCCTGCGCCGCTATGCCCGGAAGCACGGCATCAAGGTGACGGGCTTTGCCGAATCCGCCTCAAAGGCGATGTTGAGCTACCGTTGGCCGGGCAATGTCCGCGAGCTGCAAAACGCAATTGAGCGGGCGGTGATCCTCTCCGAGGATGGCCGCTCGGTGACCGCGGTCGCCCTTGGCCTGTCGGCGGTTGCCGGGTACCAGCCAGACCTTCCCTTCGGCTCCCATCCGGCTCCCGCGCCCATCCCTGAGGCAGGTTCCGTGCCGGCGCCGGGGCATGTCGAGGAGGTGGGCGCACAGGTTCCCGCCGTCTCGGTGACGGGACCCGAGGGGGGCGTTCTTCCCATAGCGGAACTCGAGAGGCAGGCCATTCGGGCCGCCCTGCTCCAGACCGGCGGAAACAGGACCCAGGCGGCCGCGTGCCTGGGGATCAGCATACGCACCTTGCGAAACAAGCTGCAGGAGTATCGCGAGAGGGGAACCCTCCCGGAGTTACCCGCGGACCTGGCCGAGAGCGCGTTTTGATGAAGGGGTCAGGCTGATACTTGTTAAACCGGCAGCCGGTTTAACAAGTATCAGCCTGACCCCGTTCTGCTACGCTGCGGGCAGCACTTTACGTAGCCTGACCCCTTTCTTCTAAATTGCAGGCACTTCGGGCCGATGCATGTTCCGACCCTTGTGCGGTAAGCCGCGCGAGCATAACCCTATCATGCCTGCCATTGACGAAATCTCCGAAGCATTGGTGCGAGAGAATATTGCCAGGGCTGTGCAGGATGTGTTCAAGACCATGTTGGACCACGACTTGAGCTTCAATGGTCCCGAGCAGCCCGAGCCCGGGGCAGGCGCGCCGGCCTACCCGAAGACGCGCAGGTTTTCACTCCCGCAAGTTGTCGGCAGTGTGGGATTTATAGGGGAGGCAAACGGCCTTGTGTACCTGCACTTGGACGAGACTTTTGCCAACCTGTGCACGGGCCGCATCCTCGGGTTGAGCGATGTCGAGCTACTGGCCGTCGACGAGGCCTCCGTCAATGACGCGATCGGCGAGCTCACCAACATGGTTGTCGGAGGGTTCAAGAACGGCCTGTGCGAGGCGGGTTACCCGTGCAAGCTGACGATTCCCTCCGTGCTTCGCGGGCGCGACGTGCACATCGAATCCACGAGCGCAGTCCGCCGCCACGCCTACAACTTCAACTGGCTGGACCACCGATTGACGGCCGACGTGCTTGTCAAGGTCGGCGACTGAACACCAACGGAAAGCACCACCATGCCGCACAAAATCCTCACCGTCGACGACTCGAAGACCGTCCGCATCATCGTCAAGAAGGCGTTCAAGGCCTACGATTGTGAAATCGTGGAAGCGACCAACGGGGTGGAGGGTCTGGCGGCCGCCAAGGGCCAGCCCAACCTGATCCTCCTCGACGTCACCATGCCCGTAATGGACGGGGTCGAGATGCTCACCAAGCTCAAGGCCGACCCCCAGACCCGGGGGATCCCCGTGATCATGCTTACCGCCGAGGGCGGGCGCGACAACGTCCTGAAGATCGCCAAGATCGGCGTCCGCGACTATATCGTGAAGCCTTTCAAGGATGACGCGTTGCTCCAGAAAGTGGGCAAGGTGCTGGACCTCAAGTTGCTTCCGCCGGCCGTCGCCAAGGTTCGCACGGTCCTTGACCCTGCGACGATCCTTGTCGTGGACGACAAGCCGGCCATCGTGCAGCAGATCCAGGAAGGGCTGAAGCATATGCCGTGGAAGGTCCACGGCTCCCATTCGCCCGCCGAGGCCCTGGAATCCTGCGCCCAGAGGGCGCCCGACCTGGTGATCGTGAGCCTTGGCCTCCCCGAGGACGCGGCCTTCAACCTTTTCCGGTCCATCCGGGCCAATCATGCGACGAAGTTCACGCCGGTCTTCGGGCTCACGGTGAAGCTGGAGACGGCGCTGCAGGAACGGGCAAAGGAGTCCGGATTCGCCATGGTCATCACCAAGCCCATCTCCATGGCGGAACTGGAGCAGAAGATGGTCAAGGCCATGAACCTCGACACGTCGCCGAGGTACTTCTTCCGCGAGGGCGACATCCTGGCCATCCGTCTGCCCGCCAACTGCACGCCCGAGGATGTGAGCGAGGTGAGGATTCATCTCAAGACCCAGCTCACCGAGGCCGTGGACGCCGGCCGGTCCAAGGTCCTGATCGACGTCCAGTCGCTGCATGCCATCGAGATCCGGTCCCTGCGGCTGCTGATCGACGCCATGCAGTTCTGCCGCGACATGGGCATGACTTTCGCGATGGTCGCCAATCCGCAGCTTGTCGAGGAATGCAAGGGCTTCGAGGAGGCGCGTGCCTGGGTCTTCAGCGCCAGCGTCGACGAAGCCAAGGCCAGCCTCGAGCATCCAGCCGCCACGCCCCACAGCGCACTGGCGGTCTGAGGGCGGCAGGGACGCCCGGCCCGGGCGTCCGGATCCGCGAATGGTCTCGGCGGCGGGCGGAGGTGTTCGCCTTGGCAGTCGTGTGTTCGCCTCAAGACACGGGCCCGGCGGAGCAGTGCTGTCCTGCGGCCGACCCGCTCCATGACAACTGCAGCGTCCCAATCGGGCAGGGTCCGCTTTCGCGTCCGTTTGCAGCGCACAAGGCCCGCCGGTCCCGGGCGAACAACCTCCTGCCCAAGGCAAACACCTCCGCCCCCCGCCAGG
>CAZGOX010000028.1:0-17200 GCA_964527955.1 uncultured Opitutaceae bacterium
TACCCTGCGGGAGAAAAGCACAATCGACCTGGCCAGTTTACTGGGTGCGATCCAGCACGCTAGGGCTGTAGTGATTTGTGGCCGGAATGACGATTTGTACGATCTGGAACTGGTTCAAAAGATGGTCAGTGGCGTCAATTGGAACTGCTTTTGTTGCCCGATGGATCGGAAGATGTTTCTTGGACTCTCACCGCGAGATAAAGAAGAGGTTATTGTCGGCCGGTAGCGCCATGCGACTCTTACGACATGCATGGTGGTCTGGATGTTTGTTGTTAGGGGGGCTTTGGGTGTTTGCTGCGATCAGTAAGGCACCGCAAATGGATGATGTTTCCAGGGAAATCGGTTTGCAAAGAGATATAGCGTTGGCATTAGCCGCGGGTCTAATTTCAACTGAGCTCTGCCTTGGCGTGTGCTTAATTTTAAATCGATTTACGCGACCATTGCTCTGTTTGTCGACAATCCTGCTATTGGGTTTTCTCATTTTCGAGGGATTACATCGTCAGACCTCGGGATGTACTTGCTTTGGGAACACAGGTCGGTTTCTGGGGGCAAACCGTTATCCGGTGTATAGGGACCTATGCCTTACAATCTGGTCGTTCGTCCTCTACCTTGGATCTAGGCGGGGCATTCAGCTTTCTGCTGCTTAAGTCTGCTGCTCCTTGGGGTGGCCCCCCCATTCGCTGAACAGCGGATCGGGCAAATTAGGTCAGAGGGTGACCTGCGATTGCTCGGCTCCGTTAGGTTGCCACGTAAGCTGCCAACCCAATTTCGTGAATTCATAACTGATTGGCTACGAATGCCAATTTGGTGCCCAAGGGGGGACTCGAACCCCCATGCGGTTAAGCACAGGCTTCTGAGACCTGCGTGTCTACCAGTTCCACCACCTGGGCAAAAGCGGGAGGGAAACAGACAACGGAAGGCCGGGGGGCGCAAGTAAATTAGGCCCGGGGGAGATCAGGCGGGAGGGGCTGGAGGAGCAGGGAGCTTACGGGTGGTAGTGGCCCAGGGAGAAGTAAAGGGCGCCGGCCATTATGGCGGTCTGGGCAAGCGCCACGGTGACCGTAAACCGGATTTGCCTGAGTTCGCTCGCCCTGATCTCGCGCTCGATCTTGAGGCTCAGCTCTGAGCGGACCGATTCGATCTTGAGGACGAGCTCGTTGACGGCGTCCTTGAGTTCGGCGCGCGAGCAGAACCCGACTTCGTGAGCTGTGATTTCAAGCTCCATGGCCTGCAGGATGGCACGGGCTTGGCTGGGCGGCAACTGGGTTTTTTCGAGGAGATCGAGGCTGGCTGGTTGCATTTATGCCATAATAGCAAGCGGTCGGAGGGAGCGGCTCGTCGCGGCGACTTCGCCCTACCCTAAGACAATGGACCGGCTAGGGGGGCGGGTGTCTCGCGGGCTTGCACATGGTTGGGAGATGGGGTGACACTTCGGAGGTACCCTACCTTCATGCCCAACGTCTTCGGCAAGCTTTTCACGGTCTCAACCTGGGGCGAAAGCCACGGGCCGGCCGTGGGCGTGGTCGTGGACGGGTGCCCGGCGAGGCTTCCGATTTCAGTGGAGGAGATCCAGGTGGAGCTGGACCGCAGGCGGCCGGGGCAGAGCGACATCGTGACTCCGCGGAAGGAGGAGGACCGGGTTGAGATCCTCTCGGGGGTGTTCGAGGGAAAGACAACGGGGGCGCCGATTTCGCTGTTGGTCCGAAATGCGGACGCAAGGCCGGGGGCTTACGACGAAATGAAGGAGAAGTTCCGGCCCTCGCACGCGGATTTCACATACCAGGCAAAGTACGGCATAAGGGACCACCGGGGCGGCGGAAGGAGTTCGGCGCGGGAGACGGTCGGCCGCGTGGCGGCGGGGGCCATCGCAAAGAAGCTCCTGATCCTCGCGGGCTCGGTCGAAATCCGGGCCTTCGTGACCCAGGTTCACGACATTGCGGTTCCAGCCAGGGCGCTGGGAAAGTTTCCGTCGGTGGCGGAGGTCGAGGCGACCGCCATCCGGTGTCCGCACCTTGAGACCGCGGAGAAGATGATAGCCCGGATCAAGGAGGTGCGGGTTGCGGGGGATTCGGTCGGGGGAGTGATTGCCTGCAGGGTGCGCGGCGTCCCGGCCGGGCTGGGAGAGCCGGTCTTCGACCGGCTGGAGGCGGATTTGGCGAAGGCCATGCTTTCCCTGCCGGCCACCAAGGGCTTTGAAATCGGCAGTGGGTTTGCCGGGACGAGGCTCAAGGGCTCGGAGCACAATGATGAGTATGTCCTAAGGAATGGTCACGTGGGGACGGCGACCAACCGCTCGGGCGGGGTGCAGGGCGGCATCAGCGACGGCGAGGAGATCTTCTTCAACGTGGCCTTCAAGCCGACGGCGACCATCCTGCAGCCGCAGAAGACGGTGGACATCCATGGGGCCGAGACGGAGCTCGCCGCCAAGGGGCGGCATGACCCGTGCGTGCTTCCGAGGGCGGTCCCGATCGTGGAGGCGATGGCGGCTCTCGTGATCGTGGACCACTGGATGCGGCAGGCGGCGCAGAACCAGACGTTTAAGTTTTGAGCCGGAGGCGGAGCTGCTGATCGGGCACGGTCCGGCCTTGTTAATGGGAGGCATGCAATCAGAAAGCTTGGACATATTGGAAAAAACGCAGTTGCCGCTGAACCAGGCCCGTGCAATACTTCAGGCCATGGAGCTTGAGTTCACAGCTCGTGAGATCGGGTTCTGCACGCGTGCCGAACTCAAGGACGCCGTACACTCGCTTGAGCTCAAGATCGAGGCAGTCCGCAACGACCTGAGTGCTAAGATTGAATTGGAAGTCAGGGCAGTCATGCGATGGATGGTCTCTTGCATGCTCGCGCAGATGGCCTTCATGGCCGGGGCGTTGTACTTTGGTCTGACGCATATCCGCCCGTAGGATTGTTAGGCGGAGATTGGGCGGGGAGTGGGATTCGGTCGAAGCGGCTCGTCGCGGCGACTTCGCCCTACCCTAAGACATCGGAGCCGTTGGCCCAACTTAAGACATTGGAGCGGTCAGCGGGCTTGCGGGCGGGGTGAGGGCGGTTAGGGTGGAGGGAACGCGATGCCGGACGAAAAGCCACTTGTCTACCTCGTTCTCGGGGCGGCCGGCTCGGGCCGCCGGGAAATCCTCGCCGATTTGATTTCGGACGGGCTGGTCGAGGGCGACAAGCCCGCGGTGCTGCTCGCGTCGACGGAAGCGGCTTCGCCATTCGATGAGAAGCTTCCGGGACTGGCGCGGTGGGGCTGGGATCCCGGCCTTGGCATCGATGCGGAGATCCCCGAGGGGGCGACGCATGTGTTCCTGATGACGGACGGGCGGCGAAACCCGGTCGACCAGGTCCAGGCGTTCCAGATGTGGCTGTTGGCCAAGGGGGCGGAACTCGCGCGGGTGCTGTGCGTGGTGCACTGCGGGCTCGCGGAGAAGCACCATCCGCTGCTCGTGTGGTACGACGCGCTCGTGCACTTCTCCGATGTCGTGCTTTTGAACAAGAGGGAGGGGATCGGCAACAAGTGGGTCGGTGACTTCCAGGCGAGGTACAAGGGGCAGTTCTATCCCGCGCTGTTCGAGCTCGTGAAGGCCGGGAGGGTGAAGAACCCGGCGCTGGTGCTGGCGCCCGGGGCGCTCAGGCTGTCGCATGCGTTTGACGAGCTGGAGGAGCAGTTGGCGACTGAGGAGGTGGTGGAGTACGAGATTGGCGGCGATCCCATCACCGAGGAAGAGGAGGAGCAGGAGGAGGCGGAAGACGAGGAGGACGAGATCAGGGAGGATCCGTATTTTGTGAGGCTGGCTGGGGGGCGAAGGGCGAAGGAGATACCGGATATCGCGAAGTATTTGGGGTAGGCAACTTTCCGGGGCGGAGGGCGTCAAACCTGCTGCCCCCCGGAAGGGGCGCGCGATCGCGATTTACAATCTCGGGCATTTATTCTCTTATCCCGATTCCCTGCCTACTGACAACCGGCCCCCATAAACGCATGATCCCACGTTTCGCCCGCCTGTGGCTAGCCGCCAGCGTTTTTGCCGTTGCCAGCCTGCACGCCCAGCTTCCGGGGCGGCCGGCGCCGCTGCCGGTCAGGAACGGGGACGAGGTGATCCAATCGTTCAAGCTGAGCGACGGGGACATAGACTCGGTGCTGGGGGCCCTGGAGACCTACACGGGAAGGACCGTCCTGAGGCCGCAGGCGCTGCCGACCAACACGTACTCGCTGAGGATCACGAGGCCGATCCCGAAGTCGGAGCTCGTGATGGCCCTGGAGACCCTGCTCGCGCTGAACCAGGTGGGGGTGACGCCCCTGGGCGACAAGTTCCTGAAGGTGATCCCGCTTGCGCAGGCGAAATCGGAAGCCCCGGAGTACATCGAGGGCTCAACCCTGGGCATGCCGCCCAGCGGCAGGATCGCGACCAAGCTCTTCCAGCTGAACTTCCTCAGGGCGAATGAATTCTTCAACGGGCAGCTGAACGGGATCTTCTCGCCGGGGATCGGGAACGGGGTCGTGGTGCTGGAAAAGGCCAACTCGGCGCTGATCACGGACTCGATCTCGAACCTGCAGCGGATCGAGACGCTGCTGAACTCCCTGGACAAGCCCTCCACCGGGGGGCTGACGACCAAGTTTTACCCGCTGGCGAACGCCAAGGCGAGCGATGTGGTGACAAAGCTCAGGACCATGCTGACCGGGCCGATCTCGAGCCAGATCGGGAGCGCGACGACGTACAGCGCGGACGACCGGACGAACCAGGTGATCCTGGTGGCGGATCCGGGCGAGCAGCCGTTCTTCGACAAGGTGATCGCGAACCTGGACATCCTGGACAACCCCAACACCAGGAACGAGGTGATCTACCTGAAGCACGCGGACGCGAAGGACGTGGCGACGCTGCTCTCGCAGCTGGTCTCCGGGCAGAACAGCGCCTCCCAGAAGAGTTCGGGAAGCACCTCCCCGAGGCCGGGGGACATCGCCTCGCTGCCCGTGCCCACGCCGCCTGTCGGCGGGAGCAACAACAGCGGAGCGGGCCTGCTGGCGGGGCTAGCCGCGGGCTCGAACGAATTCAGCAGCCTGGTGACGATCCTGCCGGACGAACGGAGCAACTCGGTGGTGGTGTCGGGGACCCCGGGGGACATCCGGCTCATCAGGGAGCTGGTCGACAAGATCGACATCGTCCTGGCCCAGGTGCGGATCGAGTGCGTCATAGCAGAGGTCACGCTCTCAGACACGGATGTCAGCGGAATCCAGGCCCTCAACCTCACGGTCGGGAAGAATGCGAAAGGCGGGACCTCGATCACGAATTTCACCGGCAGCGAAATGATGGGCTGGTCGGTCACCTCCGGGGTTGTCAATCCCCTGGCCTTTCAGGCGGCCCTGAGCTCGACGGCGGCGGGGCAGAAAAACGCCATCAAGATCCTCTCGGCGCCGATCATCGTGACCACGCACAACAAGCAGGCGGAAATCCAGGTGGGCGAGTCCCTCCCCATCATCACGAGCACGGTCTCGGAGCCGGTCTCGACGGTCGGCGTGACCTCGAACCCGTTCGCCAACAGCTCGACGGTTTCCTACCAGAACATCGTCATCGACCTGAAGGTGACGCCCCTGATCGGCGACGACGGCAATGTGCAGATGACGATCGACCAGAAGGTCCAGGACAAGACGGGAAGCGTGTCCATCAATGGAAACGACCAGCCCATCATCGGCATCCGGGAAGCCACCTCGTTCATCAGCTGCCAGGACGGCCAGATGGTGGTCCTGGGCGGATTGCAGCGGACCGAAAAAAGCACAATCCAGAACAAGCTGGGCTTCCTCTACGAGATTCCGATCCTCAGCAAGCTCCTCGGCGCCCACACCGACGATTTGCAACGGACGGAGCTCCTGTTCTTCATCCGGCCCCATGTGATTCCGCTCGCGGCGAGCACGTGGGAGACGAATCACGAGATCAATTCGCTGTCGAACAAGGACCTGATCAATTCGTACCTGAAGGACCCGTCGCAGCAGACGAAGCAGAACAACTCGAAGGTTCAGAACTTCATCGACCGGTTCAAGCAGTGACCGGAGGAGAGCGAATTTCGCCATGCCCGTCCTTGTAGAGGATCCCCTGCCCGACTCGCTGGCAAAGCGGCTGACCGAGGAGCAGCGCCAGACGCTGGGCGAGGCCCAGCGGGGGGCGAGGCTCGCGGCGCTCGCCGTGGCGCTGGGCCTGAACGAGGCGGACGCGCTTGTGCAGCTCTCGGAGGCGACGGGGCTTCCGGTCGCAAGCAACCTCGAGGCCGACGTCGTGTCGCGGGGGCTCTTGCCGGCGAGGCTCGTGCACGACTACCAGGTGATCCCGATCGTGCTGAAGGCCGCGGGCAAGGAGCCGGCCGCGGCGCCGGCGCCCGACGCGGAGCTGCACCTGGCCACGGCCTGGCCGCCGGACGGCGTCATCCGGGGCTGGATAGCGACCTTCACGCCGAGGCCGGCGGTCTGGCACCTGGCGGTGCCGGAGCGGGTGCGCCAGCTGATCATCGAGAACTTCGGCGTGGGCTCGGGCTCGCTGGAGGACGACGACTATGTGGCCCCCGAGGCGCAGAAGAAGGAGGAGGAGGTCGTCGACGAGGAGGCCGCGGTCGTGCGGTTCGTGAGCGACGTGATCGGGCAGGCCGTCCGGGACCAGGCGACCGACATCCACTTCGAGCCCCAGGAGAACCAGCTGAGGATCCGGTACCGGGTGGACGGGCTCCTGACCCCGGTCCCGGTGCCCGAGAACCTGCTCCGGTTCCAGGATGCGATCATCTCGAGGCTGAAGATCATGGCCCGGATGAACATCTCGGAGCGGAGGCTGCCGCAGGACGGGAGGATCAATTTCAAGCTCGACGGCGACACGCTGGACATCCGCGTCTCGACGATCCCCACGATCTACGCCGAGTCGGTGTCGCTGCGGCTCCTGAACCAGAAGAAGGAGGCCTTCTCGATGGAGAAGCTCGGGATGAGCCCCGAGGAGCAGGAGCAGATCAACAAGATCCTGGATTTCCCGCATGGGATCGTGCTGGTCACGGGGCCGACGGGCTCCGGCAAGAGCACGTCGCTGAACGCCTTCCTGAGGAAGATCAACTCGACGGAGCTGCGCATCCTCACGATCGAGGACCCGATCGAGTACGAGGTGCCGGGGGCGAACCAGATGCAGGTGCGGCCGGAGATCGGCCTCACGTTCGCGGATGCCCTGCGGCACATGCTGCGCCAGGACCCCGATGTCATCATGGTCGGCGAGATCCGGGACAAGGACACCGCGGAAATCGCGATCCGGGCGTCGCTGACGGGGCATTTGGTGTTCTCGACCCTGCACACGAACGACGCGCCCGGCGCGATCACGCGGCTCGTGGACATGGGGGTCGAGCCCTTCCTCGTCGCCTCGGCGATCGAGATGGTGATCGCGCAGAGGCTGGTCCGGAGGCTCTGCCCGCAGTGCTCCCGGCTCGAGCCCGTGAACAAGCTCAAGCTCCGGGAGACGCTCGCCATCTTCGAGTGCCCCGTGGAGGAGGCGGACACGGTCCTGCAGCTCAAGTCCCCCGTGGGGTGCGACCGCTGCCGCGGGACCGGGTACCGGGGGCGGATCGGACTCTTCGAAATCTTCCGCCTCACCGAGGAGGTCCACGAATTGATCCTCAAGCGCGAAAGCACCCGGGCGCTGACCCATTGCGCGCGGCGCAACGGGATGAAGACCCTGGGGCAGAGCGGGTGGGAGAAGGTGAAGCTCGGCTACACTTCCCTGGACGAAGTCCTGCGCGTGGTTGCGGCGACCTAGGCCGGAGCAGCCTGCCATGGCCCGATTCGACTACACCGCCCGGGACCGCTCAGGCCAGACCGTGTCGGCCGTCCTGGACGCGCCGACGCGGAAGGACGCCCTGAGGCTGCTCGCTGCGCGCAACCTGCAGCCGATCCGGGTGGACGAGGCGACGGGGGCGAAGCCAAGGGCCAGGGAAAAGGCGAAGACCCGGGCCGCGAGGTCGGCCGGGGTGTCGAGGAAGAACGAAAGGCTGCCGTTCCTCGAGGCGCTGCACGACCTGACGACGAGCGGGCTCTCCGCCGGCGAGGCGGTGCGGCTCCTCTCGGTCAGGATCAAGGACCCGGAGTTGAAGGCGCTCTGCGGGGGCCTTTGGGAGCGGATCGGCGAGGGCGTCCCCCTGTCGCGCGCGATGGGGGATTTTCCGGAGACGTTCGACACGGGGATCGTGAACCTGATCCAGGCGGGCGAGGCCACCGGCTCGCTCAACGAGACCCTGGAGCGGCTGATCGGCCACCTGACGCAGCAGAAGGAAATGCGTGCCCAGCTGACGACCGCCCTCGCCTACCCCGTGATGATGGTGTTCGTGGCGATGGGCGTCATCCTCTTCTTCCTTTTCTTCCTCCTGCCGAGGCTCCAGTCGCTGCTGGACTCTCTCGGGGGGACGCTGCCGGTCTCGACCCAGATCCTGATCGGGATCTCGAGCTTCTCGATCCATTACGGCGTCTTCCTCGTGATCGCGGCCCTGTTCGCCGCGGGATCGCTCTGGCGCTGGCGCAGCACCGAGGAGGGGCGGCTGAAGACCGACGCCTGGCTCCTCAGGCTCCCGATGGTCGGGCCCTTCATCGTGTCGCGGACGGTGCTCACGATCAGCCAGACGCTGGGCGTCCTGCTTGAGAACGGTATCAACGCCTCCGAGGCCCTGCGGATGACGGAGCGCCAGATCGACAACCGGGTGCACAGGCGGGCGTTCGGGGAGGCGACCGCGAGGGTGCTCGAGGGCGAGGCGCTTTCGGTGGCGCTCGGGAGGACGGGGTGCTTCCCGGACCTGGTGCTGGACCGGCTCTCGGTCGGCGAGAACACGGGCAACGTGGTGCCAAGCCTCAAGGACATCGGGCGAACCTACCAGAAGGCGATCACGACCCAGTTGAACACCTTCACGCGGATCTTCGCCACGGCGGTGCTGATGTGCGTGTTCATCGCGGTGGGGTTCATCGCGTACGCGATCGTGAGCGCGATCTTCCAGGTGAGCACGAGCTTCAAGCTCGGGTGAGGGGCGACCCATGACGACTTTTGACCGGCATTTCCTTCGCGAATGGCTGACCATCCTCGGGTTGGTGCTGGTGGCGACGTGCGGGCTCCTCTTCGTGCAGGTTTGCTACGACGACTTCCACAACCTCCGCGAGGCCGGGGCCCGGGGGCTGGATTTCTGGAAGTACGCCATGGTGACCGTGCCGAGCTTCCTCTCGATCGCGCTGCCGCTGGCCCTGCTTGTCTCGGTCATGTTCACCCTCACCAAGCTGCGCTCGGCGAACGAACTCACGGCCATGAGGTCGGCCGGGGTCGGCTTCCCGAGGCTCACCGCACCCCTTTGGGTCGTGGGAGTCCTCGGCTGCGGGGTCGCCTGGTGGCTCAACGCGAGCGTGGTCCCGTGGTCCGTGCAGGAGTCCCGGGAGCAGAAGGAGGCGCTCGAATTCCGGAAGGCGGCCGTCACCCAGCCGCCCGACCGGATCGGGGCCGTGTACAGTGTCGCCTTCGACAACCTGCAGGACCACAGGATGTGGTTCTTCAACCGGTTCAGCGAGTACACCCACAAGGGCTACGGCGTGTCGGTCTCGGAGCTCGACCCCTTCAAGCGGGAGACCACGCGCTGGCTGGCGGCCGAGGCCTGGCAGGACGGGGCCCGCGGCGGCTGGGTCTTCCGGAACGGCCGCAAGATGGAATTCGACCCGGAAACCGGGGAAAACATGGCCTCGGCCCCCTTTTCCGAGATGGTCCTCCCCAAATTCCACGAGGACCCGGCGCTCATGCTGCTGATCGACCGCCGGCCGATCGACCTTTCGTTCTTCGAGCTGCTGAGGCTGAAGACCTACTTCGGGGAGCGGAACAGCGCGCGGGGGATCCCCTATGCGGTCAGGTACTACGGGCTCCTGGCGGACATCCTCGGGCCGCTGATCGTGATCGCGATCGCTATCCCGTTCTCGATCACGGGCGTCCGGGTGAATCCGGCCGTGGGCGTCTCGAAGTCGATTGGGCTCTTCGCGTTCTACTATGCCCTGACGAGCCTGGCCCAGCTTATGGCGACCCGGCAGGTGCTCGATCCGGCCCTGGCCGCATGGCTCCCCAACATTGCCATGGGGGCGCTCGGGCTGGTGCTGTTCCTGCGGCTGAGGTAATCTGCGGGACCATGGAGATTCCGGTCACACCCAGGCTCGTCGCCCAGGTAAGCCTTTTGGGGATGGGACTCGACCTCCTCGGGGGATGCTACCTGGCCTACGACCTTCTCGGCGGAAAGAAGGGCCCGCTCCGCACGATTGCGCGGGCGGCGGGCTACGCCGCGCTGTTCTTTGTGGGCTACGCGGTCGTCCTTGGGTCCCGCTTTGCGACCGTGGCGGCCGCCGGCATGGGGATCGTGCTCGCCTTCGAATACCGCGGAATGGCGGCGGGCATGGGCAGGGAAAGCCGCGGCTCGGTGCTTCTCTACGGCTTCCTGCGGGGCATCGTGCTCGGCCTTGCCGGGATGACGATCGGCGGCCCGAAGTTCGGGACCGCCTTCGGCGTGCTCGCCGGCCTTGGGCTTTGCGGCTGCTATTTGGCCGGCTTCGCGCCCGGCACCGACTACCACGTCCAGTCAAAGCCGCAGATATCCCGGCACAAGATCACCGCGTCAGTGCTGCGCGCCCTGGCCGTGGGCGCCGCGGGCGTGCTCGCGGGGCTGTATGTTTCTCCGGAGGGCCGGTCGATCGTCCTTGGGCTCAGGCTCGGCCTCGCGGCGGGCGCCGTCAGCGCCCTGGTCAGCATTTACAGCCCGGCCATAGAGTGGCGGGTCGAGTGCCTTCCGGAGCGGAGGCTCGGGATCGTGGGGTTGGGGCTGATCTTTGCGGGGATGCTCCTGCAGTCGGTGCAGTACTGGATCGCGGCGCTGGGGATTGCGATGAGGTGAGGGGCGGGGACGGCCCGCCCTGCCTCGGAAGAGCGGACGGGCTGGATTAGTGTTCGGCGATGGCCTCGGCGACGAATTGGTTCAGGCTTTCGCCCCTGGACAGGGCCTTGAGCGCCGCCTTTTGGTGCAAGTCGCGGCCAATTCGGACGACAAATTTCCCGCTGTAAGCCTTGCCAGCCGTTGCCGGAGGAAGCCCCTCCTTCTTCTTGAGGAGTTCGGTGACATGCTCCAGGGCGATCTTGCAGAGCTCCTTGTAGACCTTCGCCTCATCCTGCCCATGGCATCCACCATAGAAAAGACCGGGGCAGCGGCCGACGAAGCAGTTGTCCTCGTCGGACCACTCGACGATCTTCAGGTAACGGGCGACGGCCTTCCTGGCGGTCATGTCATTGGATTCGTTCATGGGTTTGGCTCCTTGATCGAGGCTATAGCTCGCTTGATGTCCTTCTCCTGGTAGTGATGGGCGTCGGCTCCCGTTTGGCCGGACAGGATGACGGTGGCGCCTGTGGCGTGCCTGAATTTGCGGTGACTTCCCTTGGTTGAGACGTGCGCAAAACCCGCCAGCTCAAGGTCCGCGATGAGCTGGCGGAGTTTGCGCGGCATAATGGTATCTTGATACTATGTGTAACGGGAATGTCAAACCATGGGCCGGGAAAGTCCTGGCGGTCATGCCCCGCGCCCGTTGTAGGTCAGCGAGCTTGCTCGCGCCTTCCGGAGCGCGAGCAAGCTCGCTGACCTACGGAAACCAAGGCAAAGAGGCCCTTCGACTCGCCTGGGGCTTCGCTCGGGGCCGGGGGACGACTCGCCCGACCTCCAAGAAACAAGAGGGGGCCCAAAGTCCCCGGGGCCAGAATCCCCGCCTCCACCAATCAGATTGGTTGAAAACCTGCGGCAAGTCCCATTGCTTCTACGGACGTCATGCGAAGTTCTCACATTTTGAGACGGGTCGGAGCGCTGCTGGCGGCGGCCGCGGCGGCGCATCTGATACGGGCCCAGGAGGTTGTCGACGTGGGCGAGGTCGCCTCGCTCACGGGCAAGGAGGCCGCCTTCGGGCAGTCCTCGCACAAGGGAACCCTCCTCGCGGTCGAGCAGCTGAACGCGGCGGGGGGCGTCCTCGGGAGGCAGGTTTCCCTCCACACGGAGGACAACCAGTCGAAGCAGGGCGAGTCGGCGACCATCGTCAAGAAGCTGATCTCCCGCGACAAGGTGGTGGCGGTGCTGGGCGAGGTGGCGTCGAGCCGGTCGCTCGAGATGGCGCCGATCTGCCAGCACGAGCACATCCCGATGATCTCGCCGTCGTCGACCAACCCGAGGGTGACCCAGATCGGGAACTATATCTTCCGGGTATGCTTCATCGACCCGTTCCAGGGGACGGTGATGGCGGACTTTGCCGAGCACACCCTGCACGTGCGCAGGGTCGCGGTCCTCACCTCGGTGTCGTCGGCCTACAGCGTGGGGCTCGCCAAGTACTTCAAGGAGAGGTTCCGGGACGACGGGGGCTCCATTGCGATCGAGCAGAAGTACTCCGAGGGCGACAAGGACTTCAAGGCCCAGCTGACCGCGGTCAAGGCGGCGGGGGTCCAGGGGATCTTTGTCCCGGGCTACTACACGGAGGCGGCGCTGATCTGCATCCAGGCGAGGGAGCTCGGCATGGATCTGCCGATTTTCGGGGGGGACGGCTGGGAGGCCGAGGAGCTGATCCAGATCGGCGGGAGCGCTGTGGAGGGAAAGTACTACTCCACCCACTACTCGCCCGACAACCAGGCGCCCGAGGTGCAGGACTTTGTGCGGAAGTTCCGGGCGAGATTCGACGGGGAGACCCCCGACGCCATGGCGGCCCTGGGGTACGACTCGGCGATGGTGCTCGCGGACGCGATCCGCCGGGCCGGGGAGACGAACGGGCGGGCGATCCGCGATGCGATCGCGGACACAAGGGACTATTCCGGGGTGACCGGGAAGACGACCATCGACCCGGAGCGCAACGCAACCAAGGACGCGGTGATCATCACGGTGCAGAACGGGAAATTCAAGTTCGTGCAGACGATGTCGCCCTGACGGGCTGTTCGCGCTGCCCTCCTGAATGTCCGAATTCATCCAGCAACTGCTGAACGGCCTGTCCCTGGGGGCGATCTACGCCCTGATCGCGCTGGGATACACGATGGTGTACGGCGTGCTGCGGTTCATCAATTTCGCGCATTCGGACGTGTTCATGGCCGGGGCCTTCATGGGGTACTACCTGGCGAGGCTGGTGCCGGCCGACACGATGCTGGGGGGGCTTGCGGTCCTCGGGGGTGCCATGATCGGCTGCGCGATCCTCGGGATGGCGATCGAGCGCTTCGCCTACCGGCCGCTGCGCGGGGCCCCCACCCTGAATGTGCTGATCACGGCGATCGGGGTTTCGCTGCTCCTTGAGTACACGGGGCAGGTGTTTTTCGGGGCCGCTCCGAGGACCTTCCCGCCGGTCTTCCCCGAAAGGATCTTCACGGTCCACGGGATCGTGATCTCGAGCAGCGCCCTCGCCGTGATCGTGGTCGCAGGATTCCTGATGGTGGCCCTGGAAATCATCGTCCACAGGACGAAGATCGGGACGGCGATGCGGGCGCTGTCGCTCAACCCTCAGGCGGCGCAGCTGGTCGGGATCAACAACAACATCGTCATCTCCTTCACGTTCGGGCTCGGCTCCGCGCTGGCGGCCGCGGGCGGGATCCTGTACGCCCTGAACTACCCGTCCATCGACCCCCTGATGGGAGTCATGCCCGGTCTCAAGGCCTTCGTGGCGGCGGTGCTCGGCGGGATCGGAAGCATCCCCGGGGCGGCGCTCGGCGGGCTGGTCCTGGGAACGGTGGAGACGTTTGTCGGCGGGAGCGAGTGGTCCACCTACAAGGACGCCATCGCCTTCGCGGTCCTTATCCTGATCCTGCTCTTCCGGCCGGGCGGCCTCCTGGGCAGGTCGACGATCGAGAAAGTGTGACCGTGAAGCTCAAGGCAATCCCCGGGCCCCACCTGCTGCTGCTCGCGGCCCTGGCGGGGGCGTTCGTCCTGTCGACCTTCTCGGACTCGATCGACCCGTACTACCTGGACGTCCTGACGGGGATCGGGATCAACGTGATCCTCGCCGTGTCGCTGAACCTGATCACCGGGTACACGGGGCAGTTCTCGCTGGGCCACGCGGGCTTCATGTCCGTGGGGGCCTACCTTTCGGCGGCCGTCACCATGAACCTCGGGCCGCGGCTCCTGGGCGACGGCGGCGGGACGGCGCTGCAGCAGAACGCCCTCTTCTTTGCGGCGCTGGTCGGCGGGGGGATCGCGGCGGCCCTCGCGGGACTCCTCGTGGGAGCGCCGTCCCTGCGGCTGAAGGGAGACTACCTGGCGCTGGTGACGCTCGGCTTCGGGGAGATCATCCGGGTCACGTTCCAGAACGTGGACGCGCTCGGCGGGGCCCTGGGGCTGAACGGCATCCCGCCGTACACGACCATCTTCTGGGTGCTGGCGTTCGCCGCGGCCACGGTGTTCGTCGTCTATTGCCTCGTCCACTCGACCTATGGGAAGGGTTTCCTCGCGACCCGGGACGACGAGATCGCCGCCGAGGCGGTGGGGCTGGACACGACCCACTACAAGATCGTGGCCTTCGTGGTCGGGGCCTTCTTTGCGGGCATAGCCGGGGGCCTGTACGGGCATTTCAAGCTGACGATCACGCCGGCGGGGTTCGATTTCACGAAGAGCATCGAGATCGTCGTCATGGTGATCATGGGCGGAATGGGGAACACGCTGGGGGTCATCCTCGCGGCGGTGCTCCTGACCCTGCTCCCCGAGGTGCTCCGACCGGTCGCCCAGTACCGCATGGTGATCTATTCGCTGATCCTGATCGTCCTCATGATCTCCCGGCCCCAGGGGCTGTTCAACTTCAGGTGGGGGAGGATGCGCAAGGGCTGACACCCTGCCAACCCGCCATGCCTCTTCTCCGTCTCGACAAGGCCACGATCCGCTTCGGCGGGCTCACCGCGGTGAACGCCGTCGACCTCTCCGTGGCCGACGGCGAGCTCGTGGGGTTGATCGGGCCGAACGGCGCCGGGAAGACGACCGTCTTCAACCTGATCACCGGGGTGTACGCAGCGTCCGAGGGATCGGTGACGTTCGGGGGCCGCGACCTGGCGGGAGTGCCCGTCCACGAGATCGTAGACCTGGGCATCGCGCGGACCTTCCAGAACATCCGGCTCTTCGGCCAGCTCTCGGTCTTCGACAACGTGCGGGCGGCGGCGAATCTCCACCGGACGACGGGAGCCCTCCAGACGATGATCAGGATGGGGAGGTTCCGGGAGGACGAGGAGAGGATCTCCAAGCGCTCGGAGGAGCTTCTCGAGATCTTCAACCTCGGGCGGTTCCGCGACGCCCCGGCGAAGAGCCTTCCCTACGGGGAGCAGCGCCGCCTGGAAATCGTCCGGGCCCTGGCGACAAGGCCCAAGCTGCTGCTCCTCGACGAGCCCGCGGCCGGGATGAATCCCTCGGAGAAGGCCGACCTCGTGCGGCTGATCCCGAAGATCCAGAGGCAGTTCGGGCTCTCGATCCTGCTCGTCGAGCACTCGATGCGGGTCGTGATGGGGCTCTGCCGCCGCATCGCCGTCCTCGACTACGGCGTCAAGATCGCCGAGGGCGAGCCCGCGGCGATACGGAACGACCCCAAGGTGATCGAGGCCTACCTGGGGGAGGACCAGGGCTCGAACCTGGCCCACCATTGAACG
This sequence comes from uncultured Opitutaceae bacterium, assembly GCA_964527955.1. Taxonomy (GTDB): domain Bacteria; phylum Verrucomicrobiota; class Verrucomicrobiia; order Opitutales; family Opitutaceae; genus Palsa-1447. The sequence goes on from CAZGOX010000028.1 coordinate 15,654, forward strand.
CCATGCTCGAGGTGACCGATCTCCAGGTGTCGTACGGGGCGATATCCGCGCTGGGCGGGATCTCGCTCAGACTCGACCCGGGCGCCATCGTGACCCTGATCGGGGGAAACGGCGCCGGGAAGACGACCACGCTCAAGACGATTTCCGGGCTGCTGAGGGCGAAGAGCGGGAGGGTGACCTTCCTCGGCGAGGATATCACCGCCCTCCCCGCCCACAGGATCGTGGCCCGGGGCCTGAGCCACGTGCCGGAGGGGAGGATGGTGTTCTCCAACCTCACGGTTGCGGAGAACCTTGCCATGGGGGCCTACCTGCGGAGCGGGAAGGAGGCGATCGCGAGGGACCTCGACTATGTCTTCGCCATGTTCCCCCGGCTCAAGGAGCGGTTGAAGCAGAACGCCGGAACCCTCTCCGGGGGCGAGCAGCAGATGCTGGCGATCGGCCGGGCGCTCATGGCCGCGCCGAAGTTGTTGATGCTCGACGAGCCTTCGCTAGGGCTGGCGCCCAGGCTGATCAGCACGATCTTCGAGAAGATCGTGGAGATCAACCGGACCAGGGGCACGGCCGTGCTGCTCGTGGAGCAGAACGCGAAGCTGGCGCTCGAGGTGAGCAGCCATGCGTATGTCCTGGAAACGGGCCACATCGTGATGGGCGGCCCGAGCCGGGAGCTGAAGGACAAGCCGCAGCTCAAGGCAGCCTACCTGGGGGGCTGAAACTTCCGAGTTGAGGGCCGGGGGCGGAAGGGCCAGGATTGGGGCTCTTTTCCCCTATCGGCGCCGTTCCCCAGAACAACGGCGCCGCCCACGAGTCTATCGCATTATCCAAAAACCCATGTCCACAGACAATACCAAGACCTTTGAATTCCAGGCCGAGATCAAGCAGCTCCTCGATATCGTCGTGCACTCCCTCTACACGGAGAAGGAGATCTTCGTGCGAGAGCTGGTCTCCAACGGCTCGGACGCGCTGGAGAAGCTCCGGCACCTGAAGCTCACCGAGAAGGAGATCTTCGACGACCACCTCGAGCTCGAGATCAACCTCACGACCGACGACAAGGCGAAGACGTTCACCATCCAGGACTTCGGCCTCGGCATGACGAAGGGAGACCTGGTCGAGAACCTGGGGACGATCGCCCACTCCGGGTCCAAGGCCTTCATCAAGTCCCTGGCGGAGAGCGACCAGAAGAACACCAGCCTGATCGGCCAGTTCGGCGTCGGCTTCTACTCGGCCTTCATGGTCGCAAAGACCGTCAAGGTCTTCAGCCATTCGTGGAAGGTGGGCGAGCCGGGGCATGTGTGGTCGAGCGACGGCGGCGGCACCTACGAGATCGAGGAAAGCGGCGGCCAGCGCCGTGGGACGAAGATCGTCGTGGAATTGAAGGACGAGTGCTCGGAATTCTCGCAGGAGTGGCGGATCAAGGAAATCCTGGAGCGGTACAGCGCCTTCGTGTCGTTCCCCGTGAACCTGAACGGGAAGCGGATCAACGCGATCCAGGCCCTGTGGCTGCGGAACAAGAACGAGATCAAGGAGGAGGAGTACACCGAGTTCTACAA
>CAZGOX010000029.1:0-16976 GCA_964527955.1 uncultured Opitutaceae bacterium
TGTTGAACTGGTCGGTGTCCCAGCCGAGGAGCAGGTCGCCCGAGTTGGCGTCGATTGAGCCGAGGAGGCCCTGGGCCGCCGCGACCTCGATCTCGTGCTGGAAGGTGTGACCGGCGAGCGTGGCGTGGTTGGTCTCGATGTTGAACTTGAAGTGCTTCACCAGGCCGTGGGTGCGTAGGAAGGCGATCCCGCTGGCGACATCAAAGTCGTACTGGTGCTTGGTCGGTTCCTTGGGCTTGGGCTCGATCAGGAACTGGCCCGTGAAGCCTATCGCCTTCGCGTAGTCGACGGCCATGTGCAGGAACGCGGCGAGGTGCTCCTGCTCGCGCTTGAGGTCGGTGTTGAGCAGGGTCTCATAGCCCTCGCGGCCTCCCCAGAACACGTAGTTCTCGCCGCCGAGCTCCTTGGTGACTTCCAGCGCCTTCTTCACCTGGGCTGCCGCGTAGGCGAAGACATGGGCGTCCGGGTTGGTCGAAGCCCCGCACATGTAGCGGGGGTTCGAGAAGAGGTTGGCCGTGCCCCAGAGGAGCCTGACGCCGGTCGCCTTCTGGAGCGCCTTTGCGTGGGCGACCAGCTTGTCGAGGTTCCGGTTGGTCTCCGCGAGGGTCGCGCCCTCGGGGGCGATGTCGCGGTCGTGGAAGCACCAGAACGGCGACTCGATCTTCACAAAGAACTCAAAGGCGGCGTCCATGCGGGTCTTGGCGACGGAGATCGGGTCCTTCCCTGATTCCCAGGGCCGACGGATCGTGCCGGGGCCGAATGGGTCGCCGCCCACACCCCTGAAGGCGTGCCAGTACGCGATCGAGAACCTCAGGTGCTCCTTGAGCGTCCGGCCCGCGATAACCTCGGAGGGGTCATAGTGCTTGAAGGCGAGGGGAGTCTTGGAACGCGGGCCTTCGTAGCGGATGTGGGGTATGGGGAAGCGGCTGGGGCTGCTGTTCTTGGTCATGCGGCTGATTTCCTACCAGCAAAGGGAGGCCGGTGTCCAGACCGGCGGCGCTGCCGGTGGTTGACCCGGCATGGCCCGGGCCCTTTATAGTGGTCCATGGTTGAAAAGGTCCTGGTCAACTTGGGCGAGCGAAGCTACCCCATCCTCCTCGATGAAGACGTCGGCGCGCAGGTTCGTGCCATGGTGGCGTCCCTGGAGCAGGCAAAGCGCCGTGTCGTGGTCCTGACCGATCGCAACATCGTTGAACGCCAGGGACATGCCCTGACGTCGATGTTCGGAAGCGCGCCGCAGCTGGATCTGGGGGCTGGCGAGGAAGTCAAGTCGCTCGGGTCGCTGGGCGGGGTCCTGGATTTCCTGGCGGGCCAGAGGCTCGACCGCGCCGGTGCGCTCTTTGCGGTGGGCGGGGGCGTGATCGGCGACCTCGGGGGCTTTGCCGCCGCGATCTACCTGCGGGGCATCGACTACTATCAGGTGCCTACGACGCTGCTTGCCATGGTGGACAGTTCCGTCGGGGGAAAGACGGGCGTCAACCTCATGGCCGGAAAGAACCTGGCAGGGGCCTTTCACCAACCAAGGGGGGTCTTCATTTCGACCGGCATGCTTTCCACGCTGCCGCCGAGCGAATTCGCGGCGGGGATGGCGGAGGTGATCAAGTACGGGCTCCTGGGCGACATTTCACTCTTTGAGCAGTTGGAGCGCGAGCCCCTGGTGCCGGGGGACCCCCGGCTTCCGACCGTGGTCAGCCGCTGCTGCGCCCTCAAGGCCAGGATCGTCGAGCAGGACGAAAAGGAGGTGGCGAGGGAGGGGGGGCGGGCCCTCCTCAACCTGGGCCACACGTTCGCGCATGCGATCGAGCACGCAAGCCACTATGGCACGTACCTGCACGGCGAGGCCGTGGCCATAGGCCTTTGCGCGGCGGCGCGGGTCTCCCGGGATCTGGGGCTGCTCGGGGCGGGGGATGTCGACAGGGTCGAGAAGGTGCTGGTGGCGCATGGCCTTCCCATTCGGCTGAGGTCCCCGCTTCCCCTTGCGGCATTGCTCGCCGCCATACAGAGGGACAAGAAAGTACGCTACGGGGAGCTCCGGTTCATCGTGCTGAAGGCGCTTGGCGAGGCGGCCACAATGGGTAATGTGGACCGCGCGCTGGCCGAGACCTCCTTCATCGAGGCGGGAGCGTCACGGTAACCCACTCCATGTCCGCAATCGACGAAGGCATCGTACGGGAGTACTTCGAGCAAAGCGGTTTCTTTGTGCGCCAGGGGCGCAAGTACCAGGTGCAGGCAAGGAAGAAGACGAGCGGCGAGGAAATCGACCTGCTCGTGTACAACCCGGCCTGGCAGCCCGGCCGCCGCAATCCGGATTTCTTCCTCTTTGGGACCGAACTGCCGTACATCCGCCGGGCCATTGTCGCGATCAAGCCGTGGCACACCGAGGTCTTCACCCCCGCGGCCATGAAGAACGCCCCGGACAAGATCTTCAGCTTCCTCGAGGAGAACGTCCTCAAGCAGGCGAAGAGGCTCTTTTCCCCGGAGGCGGCCGATCCGGACGACCGTGACATGACCAAGGTGCTGGTCCTCCCGGCGCTGCCGACGGCGGAGCCTTTCCGAACGCAGAGCGTCGCGATGCTCAAGGAGCGCGGCGTCGACGCGATCATCTCCTTCAGGTCCATGCTGCTCGACCTGATCGACAAGATTGAAATCAACCGGAGCTATGGCAAGAGCGACGCGCTCCAGGTGATGCGGATCCTGAAGAACTACGACCTTCTCAAGGACACGCAGCTCGACCTGCCGGGGAGCGCGCGGGCCAGGGCCGAGCCGGCCAGGCCCAAGGGGTGACCCGGCAGGGGCGACGCCTTTCCGACATGCCAACCGTCATCCACCCGACAGCGATCATAGAACCGGGCGCCCAGCTGGGAGCGGACTGCCACATCCACCCCTACGCCATCGTCAAGAAAGGCGCCATCCTGGGCGACCGCGTGGCGGTTCATCCCTTCGCAGTCGTGGGAGGGGACTCCCAGGACCTCAAGTTCGACCCGGCCGTGCCCTCCGGCGTGAAGGTGGGATCGGGTACGACGATCCGGGAAAGCGTGACAATCAACCGCTCGACCGTGGAGGGGAGCTGCACGGAAGTGGGGTCGGACTGCCTTCTCATGGCGTGCTGCCACGTGGCCCATGATTGTTTCGTGGGCAACCGGGTTGTGATTGCGAACGCGGTGCTACTCGCGGGCCACGTGCATGTGGAGGACCAGGCGATCCTCGGCGGCGGTGCGCTGATCCACCAATTCGTCCGGATTGGGCGCGGGACAATGGTGGGGGGCGGGGTCCGCTGCACGCTCGACATCCCCCCCTTCGTCATGGCGAGCGAGCGCGACGAGGTGATCGGGCTGAACCTGATCGGGCTTCGCCGCCAGGGGCACTCAGCGGAGGCGATCCGGGAGCTGAAGGAGGCCTTCCGGACGGTGTATTTCACGGCGGGAAACATCCGGGAGGTCGCCGCAGGGGCCCTGGCCGGAGGAAAGTTCAAGGAGGCGGCGACGAGGAAGTTCCTGGATTTTTTCGAGGGAGGGACTCGGGGTTTCTCGCGGCCGCGAAGGCAGGGGGAGGCCGGCGGGGAGGCATGAAGAGGCTCGCCCTCACGTGCGGCGATCCGGCGGGTGTCGGGCCGGAGGTGGTCGCGGCGTGGCTGGCCGCGAACCGGGCTGAAGCCCAGGACGTGGCCGTGATCGGACCCGCGATCTGGCTGCAGTCGCTTCCGGACGGGGCCGGAAAGATTCCGGTCGGCTTGGAGGAATTTGCGGCGGAGCCCGGCCGTCCGAATGGCGACGGGGCCCTGGTCGCGTGGGCCGCCCTTGAGCGGGCGGCGGCGGGCTGCATCGCGGGCGAGTTTTCGGGCGTTGTGACGGGTCCCGTCAGCAAGGAGCGCCTTTCGGCCATAGGCTGGACCTTTCCCGGCCACACCGAGTTCTTTGCGGCCCGCTGGGGCGGCGAGCCGACCATGGCGTTCTGCGGCGGCAGGCTCCGGGTCGCCCTGCTCACCTGGCACATACCTTTCCGGGAAGTCCCTTCGCACCTGACCGCCGCAAACTTCGCCCGGGCCGTCCGGGCCGCGGACGAACTTGCGCGGACGGACGGCGTGCGCGAGCCGAGGATCGCCGTGTGCGGGCTGAATCCGCACGCAGGGGAGGGCGGGATCCTGGGCGCGGAGGAGCGTGAAATCATCAATCCGATCCTTGATGAACTTCGGAAGCGGTACCCAGGGCTGTCGGGTGCCCAGCCCGGCGACGCGCTCTTCGGGCGCCAGCTCCGCGGGGAATTCGACGTCGTGGTCGCCCTCTACCACGACCAGGGGCTTGCGCCGCTGAAGACAGCCGAGTTTGACGAGGCGGTGAACGTCACACTCGGGCTGCCGCATGTGCGCACGAGCCCCGACCATGGGACCGCGTTCGGGATAGCCGGGAAGGGCGTGGCGAGCGGCCGGAGTTTCTCCAACGCGGTGGCGGTCGCGCGGAGGCTCGTGGAGGCGAGGGCGGGGTAGGGACGCGCGGCCCGCGCGTCCGGTAACTACGGAGGGGCCTGAATGCATGCCCGGACGCCCGGGCCGGGCGTCCCTACCTCCAAACGCGGACGGACCCATCGCCTTGCAATTCGGGCGGTCGCCTTGCACCCTTGACCCTGAATGACCTCTGAACCTGCAACGCTTGCCGCCGTGCCGCCCGCCGCCGCACCGCCCTCCGCCCTGCCGGAAGGCGTGCGGGAGGGGAACGAGAACCTCGTGCGGCTCACGGAAGCGGCGGGGGCCAAGGTCCGGGCCTTGGTCGCGCGGGAAAACCAGGGGGAGTACCTCCGGGTGGCGATCAGCGGAGGCGGCTGCAACGGGCTCAGCTACAAGCTCAGGTTTTCTCCTGCTCCGAAGAGGGGGGACATCCTCGTCCGCACGGCTGGCGCTCCGGTGCTCGTGGACGTGAAGACCGCCCTCTACCTGAAGGGGACGACGGTGGACTATTCCGACCGGCTGATCGGCGGAGGCTTCAAGTTCACGAACCCGAACGCGAAGGCCAGCTGCTCCTGCGGGGAGAGCTTCAGCGTCTAACCTCCTCCCCAAAAAGGTATTGTCATCGGCCTCATTTGAGGCGATACAGCGGCTCGCCCAACACGACCCCCCTATAACTATTTGATGGCTATTCCGTTCTCCCCCGCCGGTCCCAGCGGCTCGCGTCCCGGCCAGTACCAGCGTCGCAGCTACGATCCGTTCGCGAACATCCGCCGCAACCACCGGATCAAGGTTCCCCAGGTGCGCGTGATTTCTCCGGAGGGGAAGCAGCTCGGCATCCTGGACACGCCCAAGGCCATCTCGCTCGCGCTTGAGGTGGGGCTCGACCTGGTGGAGGTGGCCCCCACGGCCCAGCCGCCGGTGTGCCGAATCATGGACTTTGGCAAGTATGTGTACGAGGAGCAGAAGAAGCACTCCCACGCGAAGACCACGGCGAGCAAGATCAAGGAGATCGAGCTGAGCGCGCGCATCGCGCCGAACGATTTCACGACCAAGCTGCGCCACGGCGAGGAATTCCTCGCCCACGGCAACAAGGTGAAGATCCGCCTCAAGTTCCGCGGCCGCGAGATGGCGCACACCGAGCTGGGTTTCGATGTGATCAAGCGCGCGGTCGCCGAACTTGCGGGCATGGGCCACCCTGATTCGGATCCGCGCCTGATCGGACGGAGCATCCACGTGATGCTGACGCCGCTTCCGATCAACAAGCGCAAGCCTAAGCTATTGCTGGAGGAACAGGAAGACGGAACCCCGACGCCGCCGACGCCGACCGCGGAGGAATGACCATGCCGCGGGGCCTGCGAATGGCGTGGTTCGGCGCGATCGCGGCTGCGGTGATTGTCGTCGGTCGTGCAGATGAGCCTTCGGTCGGGCCCGGAGCCAGGTTCGTGTCCATCGGGTGGATCGCCCGGCAGCTTGGAATGAGCATGAACCCGGGTTCGGATCGGCGGACGGAAACGATTTCGAGCCCGGCCCACCGAGTGCGCATTGAGTCCGAAAGCCGCGAGGTATCTTTCGACGGACTACGCATGTTTCTCGGCGAGCCAACGGTGGACAGCCGGGCCCCCTCGGATCCCCAGGACCTTTGCGTCAGCAGGGTCGATTACGAGAGGCGTTTGCTTCCCTTGCTCCGACCGCAGCTGGCCGGCTCGCTCCCCCGGCAGCCGCGGATCATCGCGATCGACCCGGGGCACGGCGGGAGCGACCACGGGACCGAGAACCACAGGCTGGGCCTGATGGAGAAGACCTTCACGCTCGACGTCGGCCTTCGCCTGAGAAGGCTGCTGGAGCGGGAGGGCTACAAGGTGGTGATGACCCGGACGGACGACAGCCGCCATGCGCCGGACCAGGTCGAGGACCTGCAGCGGCGGGCGGAGGTGGCGAACCTAGCCGGGGCGGACCTGTTTCTCAGCATCCACTTCAACTCGGTGGCTCCCGACACGAGGACGCGCGGGACCGAGGTCTACACCTTTCCGCCGGCCCACCAGCGTTCGTCCGCGTCCTGGCAGGAGCACCGCGACGACAGCGAGCCCGAGTTCTCGGCCGCAAACCGGTACGACTGCTGGAACACCGTGTTTGCGCATGCCCTCCACCGGGAACTGGTGCTGGCGCTGCACACCGAGGACCGGGGCGAGAAGTTGAGGCACCTGGGCGTCCTGCGGGGACTGAACTGCCCGGGTGCGCTTGCCGAGTGCGCCTTCCTGTCGAACGATTCGGAGGCCATGCGGGTAGCCACTACCGCCTTTCGCCAGCAGGTCGCCGAGGGGTTGGATGCCGGAATCCGGGCCTACAGCGCCGAAATCGGGCTTCTGCGGGCCGAGGAGGGGCTTCGGCCTCCGCAATAACGGAGTGTCCCCCGTGCCGGGACTTGCTACCTTACCGCCATGAGGAACCTCCTTAAGGCCGGGCTTGCGTGCGTGGCGCTCGCCTCAACACCGGCGCTCCTTTGCGCCTGGGACTACCCCGGGCACCGGATCGTCAACGAGCTTGCGCTTCAGTCGCTGCCGGCGGATTTCCCAGGCTTCGTCCACGAGCCTGAGAATGCGGAGCGCATCGCCTTCCTGGCCGGCGAGCCGGACCGCTGGCGAAATTCGCAGGACCTGACTTTGCAGCACGACAACGGCCTGGACCACTACATCGACCTTGAGGAGCTCGCCGACGCGGGGTTGGACCCGGCGACGATCAGCCCGTTTCGCTACGAGTTTGCCGCGCAGTTTGCCGCGGGACGTGCCGCGCATCCCGATCGGTTCCCCCCGATCATCGCTGCCAGGGATCTGGACCGGTCGCGCGAATGGCCGGGGTTCCTGCCGTGGGCCATCGCGGAGAACTACGCCAAGCTGAAGTCGGCATTCTCCTACCTGAAGGAATTCGAGCGGGCCGGGACTCCCGGGGAGGTGGCGAACGCCCGGGCCAATGTGGTGTACGTGATGGGGGTCCTGGGGCACTTCGTGGGGGACGGCTCCCAGCCGCTCCATACGACGGTCCATTTCAATGGCTGGGTCGGGCCAAATCCCAGCGGCTATACGACGAGGACCAGCCTCCACGCCTGGATCGACGGCGGCTTCATCGCCAGGGCCGGGATCACCTTTGCAGAGGTCGCGCCCGGGCTTGCCGGCGCGACCCCGCTGGATCTGAACCCAAGGACGGATGGGCGGAATCCCGTCTTTGCGGACGTGCTGGACTACCTGATTGCACAGAACCTCCAGGTGGAGCCCTTGTACCAGCTCGAAAGGGACGGGAAATTCCTGGCGGACGGGAGCCCGGGCAGCCGGGACGGCAGGATCTTTATCGATGCCCAGCTTCTCCGGGGAGGCCAGATGCTTGGGTCGATCTGGCTCACGGCCTGGAGGCAGGCGGGGCCCGACATGTACCTGCGGTCGCAACTCGCGAAGCGAAGTTTTTCTCCAAAGTAGGTCAGCGAGCTTGCTCGCGCCTTCCAGAGCGCGAGCAAGCTCGCTGACCTACGGGAGGGCAGGCCGACTGCCACCCGGGGCGATTTCCCGGTCCACAGACCTAGAATGGCGAGCCTTAACTGCTTGCGCTTGGGGGGATAGAGGAGTTTCTTGCTACCCCCTGTCTCATGAAAACCGTCCGCGAATTCATGGCGGCGAAGGCCAGCCATGAGAAGATCGTCATCGTCACCGCCTATGACGCCTGGTCGGCCCGCCTGCTGGCGGACTCGCCTGTGGACTGCCTTCTGGTGGGGGACAGCGTCTCGATGGTCGTGCACGGCGATCGCGACACCCTCGGGGCAACCATAGGCCTCATCGCCCTGCATACGCGGGCCGTTGCTCGCGGAGCACCGGACAAGCTCATCATCGCCGACATGCCCTTCCTTGCGGGGCGCAAAGGCACGGCCTACGCCCTCGATTGCGCTGCCAAGCTTGTGCGGGCTGGGGCAAAGGCGGTGAAGATCGAGGGGCTGCGAGGCCATGCGGAGGTCATCCGCCACCTCGTCGACTCCGGAATCCCCGTCATGGGCCACCTCGGGCTTCAGCCCCAGTCGATCAACACCGTAGGGGGCTACCGGGTGCAGGGCCGCGACGAGGCGGCTGCCGCGAAGCTCAAGGACGACAGCGCCAAGCTCGAGGCCGCGGGGGCGTTCTCGGTGCTGCTCGAGTGCATCCCGGCGAAGCTGGCCAGGGAGGTCACCAAGTCCCTTTCCGTCCCCACGATCGGGATCGGGGCCGGCGCGGGATGCGACGGCCAGGTGCTGGTGCTCCATGACCTCCTGGGGTTCAATCCGGACTTTTCGCCGCGCTTTGCCCGGCGCTTTGCCGACGGTGCGGGCCTGGTGCGCAAGGGCGTGTCGCGGTATGCAGCGGCCGTGCGCGCCGGGACGTTTCCGAGGCCAAAGGAGAGCTACTGACATGCCGCGCGTAGTCACCACGGCCGCCGCATGGCGGGCCCTCCGGGCCGGGCACCGGGCGGCGGGCAGGAGTGTCGGCTTCGTGCCGACGCTCGGCGCGCTTCATTCCGGCCACGCCTCGCTGTTCGAGGCGGCCCGGAAGGAGAACGATGTCGTGCTCGCCTCGATCTTCGTCAATCCCACCCAGTTTGACGATCCTGAGGACCTGCGGCGCTATCCCAGGACCCCGGAGCGCGACAACGCCCTGATGGGCCGGGCCGGCGTGGACGCGGTCTTCCTCCCGGAGGTCTCCGAAATGTATCCCAATGGGACACGGTACACGGTTTCGGAATCCGAGTTCAGCCGCGAGCTCTGCGGGGCGGCCCGCCCCGGGCACTTCACGGGCGTGCTCACGGTCGTCATGAAGCTCCTCCAGATCGCCGAGGCCGACCGGGCTTACTTCGGGGAGAAGGACTACCAGCAGCTGCAGTTGATCCGCGGCATGTGCGAGGCCTTCTTCCTGCAGACCCGCATCGTCGCATGCCCGACGGTTCGCGAACCCGACGGCCTGGCGCTCAGCTCACGCAACGAGCGCCTCAGCCGCGAGGAAAGGGCGCTCGCCCCGGCCCTCCACCGCGCGCTGAGCACGGCGCCCACCGCGGCGGCGGCGCGGACTGCGCTGGAGACCGGGGGCTTTCGCGTGGAGTATGTCGAGGACCGGCCCGGGCGCCGGCTCGGCGCCGTCCGCCTCGGCCAGACCAGGCTCATAGACAATGTCGCGCGGTAACGTACTCTTCCTCCTCTCGGGTTCGATCGCCTGCTACAAGGCGTGCACGGTGATTTCGCGCCTGGCGCAGGCGGGCGTGACGGTCCAGACCGCAGCGACACCGGCGGCGCTGCGGTTCGTCGGCACCTCCACCCTTGAGGGGCTGAGCGGGCGTCCGGTGTTCAGCGATCTCTGGGAGGAGGGCCGCGCGCTCGACCATATCGAATTCGCGCGCGCCGCCGACCTCGCCCTGGTCTGCCCGGCCACCGCCAACACGATCAACCGCCTTTCGGCGGGCCTGGCCGGCGACCCCGTGACGACGCTTTTCCTCGCCTGGGAACTCAAGACCAAGCCCTGGTGGATCGCCCCGGCGATGAATGGGCGCATGTGGGAGCACCCCGCCACGGTCGAGTCCCTCGCGAAGCTGCGCTCCTGGGGCGTGCGCGTCCTCGATCCGGTCGAGGGCCCGCATGCCTGCCTCGAGGAGGGCCCGGGGCGCCTTGCCGATCCGGAGAAGATCGCGGCGGAAGTCCTGGCTGCGCTGGCGAAGCGATGAACCTGCTCGTCACCGCGGGCGCCACGCGCGAGCCGATCGACGCCGTGCGCTTCCTCTCGAATGTGAGCACCGGTGCGAGCGGAGCCGCGCTTGCCGACGCGCTCAAGGCCCTGGGGCACACCGTGGCGCTCTTGCGAGGGGAGGGCGCGGCCGCGCCCTCAGCGGTGGCCGATGTGGAGGTTTTTTCCTCGGCCGCCGACCTGCGCGCCCGCATGCGTCGCAGGCTCGAGGGCGGCAAGGTCGACGGCGTGCTGATGGCCGCGGCCGTGGCCGACTACCGGCCGGATTCCGCGTTTGCGGGGAAGCTTTCGTCCGGCGACGGGCAGCTCACCGTCCGGCTCATGCGCAACGAGAAGGTGCTCCAGCAGCTCAAGGCCTTTTCGCCGCGCCCCCTGTTCGTGGTCGGCTTCAAGCTGACCGTGGGCGCGGACGAGGAGACACGCCGCTCGGCCGTCGCGGCCCAGTTTGCCGCGGGCGGCGTCGACGCCGTCGTTCAGAACGACCTCGACGAGATCCGGCGCGAGCCGGCCCACCGGTACCGGCTGTTCCGCGGACCCTCCGCGGAGCCGCTCGAATGCCTCGGCGCGGCAGCCCTCGCCGGTGCGCTGGACGCCGATTTCCGCAAGGCCTGACCATGCCCACCCGAACGTTTGCGCTCAGCCTTGGAAACTCCTCGCTCAAGGCCGGCGTCTTTTCCGGCGGCAGGCTGGTGCGGCGCCTCCAGGCGCCGGTGGCCGGGGCGGCCCGGCCGGGCGGCATGGGGCGTATTCTCGGGGCGCGCTTCAAGGGAAGGGTGGACCGCGCGGTGTTGAGCTCGGTGGTGCCGGCCCTGACGGGCCCGGCCGCCCGCGCCGTGAAGCTCGCGTTCTGCGTGGCACCGCGGATCCTGGCCGTGGACGGACCGCACGGCCTGAAGATCGCCTACACCCGTCCGCGCGAGCTTGGGGCGGACCGGCTGGCGGCGGCCCTGGGGGCCAGGGACCTGTTTCCGAACAGAAACATCGTGGTCGTCGACTTTGGGACGGCGACCACCGTCACCGCGCTCGGCAGGCGCGGTGCGATCCTTGGGGGGGCGATCCTGCCAGGGCTCGGCCTCTGGGCCGGGATGCTGGCGGAGAGGACGGCGCAACTGCCCCGGGTCGAGCCGGGCCGCCGTCCCCGGGCCGCGCTGGGGCGTTCGACCGCCGACGCGCTTCGGAGCGGGATCTTTCACGGCCACGCCGGGGCCGTGCGCGAACTTGTGCACAGGATACGCAGGGAGGCCTTCGGCGCAGCCAGGTCCCTGGTCGTCGGGACCGGGGGCCACGCAGGGCGATTCCTGGGGGAAAAGCTCTTCGACCGGCACGAGCCCGACCTTGTCTTGCGAGGGCTCCTGGCCTATGCTCAAGCCGCCGATGATCGCCGTTGACCCAGCCGTGGAAGCCGAAGCCGGGCGCCTGCTCGGTTCGCTCATGCACGTGGACTGCGATCCGCGGGGACGGTCGTGGAACCTGGAGACGTGCCGGGAGATCGCCCCGCTCACCCTCGAGATCAACCGGCTCAAGAAGGAGAAGGACGCCGTCATCCTGGCGCACTCCTACGTGGAACCGGAGATCATCTACGGCGTCGCCGACTTCAGGGGCGACTCCTTCCAGCTGAGCATGCAGGCGAAGAGGGCCAGGGCCAAGGTGATCGTGTTCGCCGGCGTGGTCTTCATGGGCGAGACCGCCAAGATCCTCTCGCCGGACTCGACAGTGGTCGTGCCCGACCGCGGGTCGGGCTGCTCCCTCGCCGATTCGCTGGACGGAGCGGGCCTGCGCAGGCTCAAGGCGCTTTATCCCGACGCGACCGTCGTCTGCTACATCAACAGCACCGCGGAGGTGAAGGCGGAGTCGGACGTCTGTGTCACCTCCGGGAACGTGGTCGACATCGTGGCCAAGCTGCCGGGCAGGCGCATTCTCTTCGTGCCGGACCGGCTGATGGCCCAGAATGTCCGCGCGGAGCTCAAGGCCCGCGGGATCGACAAGGAGCTCCTCTCCTCAGACGGCACCTGCCTGGTCCACGATGAATTCACGCCGGAACAGGTTGCGGCGGCCCGCGCCCAGTTTCCCGGCCTCAAGGTGGTCGCCCACCCGGAATGCACGGCGGAGGTGGCCGCGGCCGCCGACTTCGTCGGGAGCACCGGCGCCATGATGAGATACGTCCGGGCGACCTCCGCCCCGTACTTTCTCATGCTGACCGAGTGCGGCCTGGTCGGCCGCCTCGAAGTCGAGGCTCCGGAAAAGAACTTCATAGGGGGGTGCCGGCTGTGCCCGTACATGAAGCTCAATACGCTGGAGAAGATCCGCGACGCACTGGCCGCCCCGCGTCCGGACCAAATCGTGACCCTGGACGAGGGCCTGCGCCTGCGCGCGGCCCGCTGCCTGGAAAGGATGTTTGAACTTGCTCCCACGGACTGACCTCCTGATCGACCTCGCCCTCGAGGAGGACGCCGGCCTGGGCGACGTCACGAGCCGCGCCATCTTCCCCGCGCGGCACCGCTCCCGCGCGGTCATCGAGGCGGGCGGCGACGCCGTAGTCTGCGGCCTCGGGGTCGCGGCGCGGGTCTTCGAGCGGGTCGACCCGGCGCTCCGCGTCACCCTGGCCGCGCGCGACGGCGACCGGGTCCGGAAGGGCAGGGTGGTGCTGCGGGTCGCGGGGCCGACGGCGTCCCTCCTGGCTGCGGAGAGGACGGCGCTCAACTTCCTGCAGAGGCTTTCCGGCATAGCGACGCTGTCGCGGAAGTTTGCGGACGCGGCCTTGCTTCTCGGGGTCCGGGTGGTGGACACGCGCAAGACGACGCCGGGCTACCGGGCGCTCGAGAAGTACGCCGTGCGCTGCGGCGGCTGCGCCAACCACCGGTCGTCCCTGGGCGAGCACGTGCTGATCAAGGACAACCACATCGCCGCCGCGGGATCGCTGGCGAAGGCGGTCCGCCTCGCGCGGGCCGGGGCTCCCCACCTCGCCAAGGTCGAGGTCGAGGCGAAGACGCTTTCCGAGGTGCGCGAGGCGGTGCGGGCCGCGGCCGACGTGATCCTGCTCGACAACATGACCCCGGAGCGCATCCGCGCCGCCGTGGCGGTCGTCGCCGGGGCGGCGGCGATCGAGGTCTCCGGCGGGGTCCGCCTGGAGACCCTGGCGGGCCTCGCCCAGGCGGGCGTGGACGTGGTCAGCGTCGGGGCGCTCACGCACTCGGCGCCGGCGGCAGACTTCAGCCTGACGGTCCTCCCCGGGAGGCGCCGCTAGCCCGATGGACATCATCGAGACCGATTGCCTCGTGATCGGTGCGGGCCTGGCAGGGTCGGCGTACGCCCTGCACGCCGCGAAGGCGGGCCTGGCGGTCGAACTCCTCTCGGCGGCCGACCCGCTGGCCGCGAACAGCGACCTTGCCCAAGGCGGCATCGTGTACGACACGGCGCCCGACCCGACCGGACTGGCCCGCGACATCTTCGAGGCGAGCGACCGGACCGCGAACCCGGCGGCGGTCGAGCAGCTTGTCCGCGAGGGCCCGGCCGCAGTGCGGGAGCTGCTGCTCGACGACCTGCATGTGGGCTTCGACCGCAACGGCGCCGGCGAACTCGAGC
This sequence comes from uncultured Opitutaceae bacterium, assembly GCA_964527955.1. GTDB lineage: Bacteria > Verrucomicrobiota > Verrucomicrobiia > Opitutales > Opitutaceae > Palsa-1447. Next base: position 13,768 of record CAZGOX010000029.1, read on the forward strand.
TCACCCGGGAGGGCGGCCATGGGGAGAAGCGCATCATCTACGCCAAGGACTCGACGGGGCACGCCATCCTGGCGGCCGCGGCCGGGCGGGTCGACGGCGCCCGGGGGATCACGCGGAGGGCGGGCTGGGTCGCGATCGACCTGCTCACCCTTTCCCACAACTCCGACGACCCGGCCGACAAGTACCAGCCGCTGACCTGCTTCGGGGCGTACGTGCTGGACACGGCGGGCGGCGCGATCCGCGCGATCGTCGCGAAGAAGACGATCCTTGCGACCGGGGGGCTCGGCAGGATCTTCCTCCACACGACCAACCGGCCCGGCAGCGTGGGGCACGGGGTGGCCATGGCGTACCGCGTGGGCGGGCGCGTGATCGACCTGGAGTACGTGCAGTTCCACCCCACCGTCTTCGCCCGCAAGAACGCACCCCGCTTCCTCATCACCGAGGCCCTGCGTGGCGAGGGGGCGGTCCTCGTGAACGCGCGCGGCGAGCCCTTCATGGAGGCGGCGGACCCGCGCGGCTCCCTCGCCCCGCGCGATGTAGTGTCAAGGGCGATACAGCACGAGCTCGCGATCAGCGGCGAGCCCTGCGTGTTCCTCGACCTCTCGGCGATGCCGCCCGGCTTCGCCCGCGGGCGCTTCCCGGGCATGTACGAGCGCTGCCTCGCCCACGGCGTGGACATCACCCGCGAGCCGGTGCCGGTCGTGCCGGCGGCGCACTTTGCCTGCGGCGGCGTGCACGCCGACCTCGAGGGCCGCACGAACATCCGGCGGCTGAACGCGGTCGGCGAGGCCGCCTGCACGGGCCTGCACGGGGCGAACCGGCTCGCGAGCACGTCGCTCCTCGAGTGCCTCGTCAGCGCGAAGTTCACGGCCCGCGCGGACGCGTCCGACATCGCGCGGGGGAGTTTTCGGTCGCCTCGCCCCCGCCCGTGGGAGGGCTCGACGCGCGAGGCCGACCCCACGCTGATCCGGCAGGACATGCTCTCGATCCAGAGCACGATGTGGAACTATGCGGGCGTCGTGCGCTCGCCCCGGCGCCTCACGCGCGCGCGGCGGATCCTGGTGGAGCTGCGCGAGGAGATCCAGTCGTTCTACCGGGGCTGCCGGCTGACCAGCGACCTGATCGAGCTGCGCAACGCCGTGCAGACGGCCCTGCTGGTCGTCCACGCGGCGGCGCTCAACCCGCGCAGCCGGGGCTGCCACCACGTCGTCGAGGAGAAGTGACGGCGGCCCGGGGGCCGCGGACGGCGCGGCTTTTTTCGCAAGCAAAAAAACGCGAAAAAAAGTGTGTCGAACGTGAAACGAACCTATTGACAACGGCATTTTGCCATCAATAGGTTGTGGTCGCTCGCCCCACTGACCACATCCTGTAGTGGTAAACAACCGGTAAATAAGTTCCAATAACTTTTGTTCGCCTGCGCGCTTCGCGCGCCGCAAACACCGGGTTTCTCCGCTCCAGACAGGCATTTTCCGTCCCCAAGTCATGCAAAAAGTTTTCCAGGTAGGCACCAAGACCTTCGTCCTCGACCAGGCGAAGGCGGAGGCTGCGTTTGCGGCCAAGAAGGTCATCAACGGCCGCCAGACCATGACCTTCAACCTGCTCCCGCTGAAGTACCAGTGGGCGTACGACCTGTACCGCAAGATGAAGGCCAACCACTGGGAGCCCGAGGACATCCCGATGGGCAAGGACATCGAGCAGTGGCGCGACGAGAAGGCCGTCAACGACATCGAGCGCTGGATCATCCGCATGGGCATCGGGTACTTTTCCGCGGCGGAGGGCATCGTGGGGGACAACATCCTGCATGTGGTGCGGGAGCTGGTGACGGCGCCGGAGCTCAAGCTCGTCCTCGGCCGCCACGCGCACGAGGAGAACATCCACGCGGACTCGCTTCTCTACATGATCGCCTCCCTCGGGATCAACCCGCACGAGTGCGAGGCCATGTTCGAGGACGTCCCGACGATCGTGCGCAAGAACGAGTTCGTCACCAAGATCTCCCACGCCCTGCGCCGCGACCTCGACATGACCAAGATCGAGAACCAGCGGCTGCTTGCGATGAACATGTTCGTCTTCGGCCAGTGCATGGAGGGGACGCAGTTCTACGGGCTGTTCGGCATGGTCCTCTCGCTCTACCGGCAGAACAAGTTCCCGGGGATTGGGCAGATGTTCCGCTACACGCTGCGCGACGAGTCGAACCACATCGAGCTCCTGCGCAACCTGTTCATGGACCTCGTGGAGGAGAACCGCGAGATCTGGACCGCGGACTTCAAGGAGACGCTGCGGGGCCTCATGCGCGAGGCGGTGGACCTCGAGAAGGCCTTCATCCGCGACTGCCTGCCGGTGAACGGCGTGGGCCTGAGCATGGAGGACTTTGTCAGCTACATCGACTACATCGCGGACCGCCGGCTCGAAGGCTGCGGTCTGGCTCCGCTGACCCCTGGCGGTACGAAGAATCCATTGCCGTGGCTCGCCGAGATGATGGACATCAAGAAGGAGCAGAACTTCTTCGAAGGCCGGGTCACCGAATACCAGAAGACCTCCTCCCTCAACGTCGCATCGGACGACGAGCTCTGATCGCGGCCGGCCCCGAGTTCCCCCAAAGCCAGCGCACTGCCCGGATGGGCGCGGCGTCCCGGCCTGTTTTTGCGCCCGTCCCTTCCCTTTCCACGTTTCCACACTAGCTTACCAGACGATTCACCGCAGATTCCCACGTCCACCATGAGCACGCCCTCCCTAGCGCACGACCTCGCCCTCAAGCGCACCGTCCACGTTCCCGTCGAGCAGAAACCCCACTACGCCTGGCGCGACGTCCTCATCGGCGAGGACATTCCCCTCCCGCCGATCGCCCTCCTGTGCCCGCACGGGGAGGAGCGCTTCGCGCTGGCCGAGGTGGCCGACACGCTGGGCAAGGCGCTGACCAACGTGGCCCTGGCCCGCGGCGACGAGGAGATCTTCACCGAGACGAACCGCGCGTGGGTCGTGCGCATCTGCCGGGAGCTCGCGCTCAACCTGACGAACCTCGCCCGCGACAAGACCCAGCTCACCCTCGGGCTGAACGCCCTCTACGAGCTGATCGAGAAGACGCTCGTCGACAACAACGCCTACTTTGTCGCGAAGAGCCTCCTGCTCAACCGGGCCCGCAAGCTCACCTTCGACCGCGACGCGCCGCCGAGCCTGCTGCGCGTGATCCGGCGCAACAACCAGGTGGTGCC
>CAZGOX010000030.1:0-16743 GCA_964527955.1 uncultured Opitutaceae bacterium
ACCCGCGGCTCACCGAAGATGCCAAGGTCGCGATCCTGAACATGGGCGGCCACCAGGGCCTGGACCTGCTCCACGGGCAGTTTTCTGGCCCTGGCGACGCGCGCCGCCTGGATCCTTGCGTTTCCGACGCTGATGTCCGGATCCAGCCCGCTTGCCGATCTCGTGACGGCATCGGCAGGCACCGGCTCCGCCTGGCCCAGCCCATTCTCCGCCCGATAGGCGGCAACGAGGTCCTTGATGCCGTCGAAATTGCCGAGGTCCTCGACATCCTTGCCCGCGGCGTCCTTTGCGTGCACGCCGTTGGCGAGCTTGTCGCTCGTCGGCCCGAGATTGGTGCCGCTCGAGTTGCCGGCGTCGAAGCCCGTGCCGGCGGCGGACGGGCGGGGATGGAAGTATCCGGAGCCTGAAAAGTTCTGCGCGAGCAGCGAGGAGCCCCGGACGGTGCCGGCCGGGTCGACCACGAGGCTCCCGTTCGCCTTCTGGCGGAAGAAGAGCTGCCCGCCGGCCCACACGGCGAAGGGATACGCGCCGCACAGGAGGACGGCGAACACCAGGGTGATCAGGAGGGACGTCTTGAGTTCAAGGAGGATCGCTTTCATGGCTACACGAGGTGCGCGGCGTTGACCAGGAGGTCGATCAGCTTGATGCCGACAAACGGGATAAGGACCCCGCCGGCGCCATAGATCAGGAGATTCCTGCGGAGCATGGCTTCGGCGCCGATCGGCCGGTAGGCGACGCCCCTCAAGGCCAGCGGGATGAGCGCGATGATGATGAGCGCATTGAAGATGACGGCGCTCAGGATGGCGCTCAGCGGCGAGGCGAGATGCATGACGTTGAGCGGGGCTATGGACGGGAAGACCCCCACCAGCATGGCGGGAATGATCGCGAAGTACTTGGCGACGTCGTTGGCGATGCTGAAGGTCGTGAGGGCGCCCCGCGTGATCAACATCTGCTTCCCGATCTCGACGATCTCGAGGAGCTTGGTGGGGTTCGAGTCGAGGTCCACCATGTTGCCGGCTTCCTTGGCGGCCTGGGTGCCGGTGTTCATGGCGACGCCCACGTCCGCCTGGGCGAGCGCGGGCGCGTCGTTCGTGCCGTCGCCCGTCATGGCCACCAGGTGCCCGGACGCCTGTTCCTGGCGGATCCGGCTGAGCTTCATCTCGGGCGTCGCCTGGGCGAGGAATTCATCCACCCCGGACTCCGCCGCGATCGCAGCGGCCGTCAGGGGATTGTCCCCGGTGATCATCACAGTTCGGATGCCCATCGCCCGGAGCTGGGCGAAGCGCTCCTTGATCCCGCCCTTGACCACGTCCTTGAGCAGGATGACCCCGAGGACGTCGCGCCCCTCGGCGACGACGAGCGGCGTGCCACCCTGGCGGGAGACCCGATCGACCGTTTCAGAGACGTCCGGAGGATAGGCGCCCCCCTGCGACTCGACCCAGGCGCGCACGCTCGCAGCGGCGCCCTTGCGGATCGATCGGCCGGGCCCGCGGCTGTCCGGCGACACATCGATGCCGCTCATGCGGGTCTGGGCGGTGAAGGGTACAAAGGCGTGCGTGCCCGACAGCTCGCGCGCCCGGATGTTGAATTTCTCCTTCGCCAGGACGACCACGCTCCGCCCCTCCGGCGTCTCGTCGGCGAGCGACGCGAGCTGCGCCGCCTCGGCGAGGCGCTCCGGGGCCACGCCCGGCGCGGGCAGAAACTCGCTCGCCATCCGGTTTCCGAGCGTGATGGTCCCGGTCTTGTCGAGCAGGAGGACGTCGATGTCGCCCGCGGCCTCCACCGCCCTGCCGCTCATGGCGAGCACATTGCGCTGGAGGAGGCGGTCCATGCCCGCGATCCCGATCGCGCTCAGGAGCCCGCCGATGGTGGTCGGGATCAGGCAGACGAGCAGCGCAATCAGGGTCGTGATCGAGAAGGCCACGTTCGCGTACGTCCCGAAGGGCTTGAGCGCGATGATGACCAGCAGGAAGATGAACGTGAGCGCGGAAAGCAGGATGGTGAGCGCGATCTCATTGGGCGTCTTCTGGCGCGTGGCACCCTCGACCAGGCTGATCATGTGGTCCAGGAACCCGTCCCCGGGGTCGGCCGTGATCCTGATCAGGACGCGGTCCGACAGCACGGAGGTACCGCCGGTGACAGCGCTGCGGTCGCCGCCCGCCTCGCGGATGACGGGGGCGGATTCTCCGGTGATGGCGGCCTCGTCCACGGAGGCCGCACCCTCGACCACCTCGCCGTCGCCCGGGATGAATTCCCCGGCGACGACCTCGACGAGATCGCCCTTGCGGAGCAGCGAGGCATCCACCGTCTCAAACGAGCCGTTCTTCCCCCTGCGTCGGGCCGAGAGCTGCTTGCGGGAGGCGCGGAGGGCGCGCGCCTGGGCCTTGCCGCGGCCCTCGGCCACGGCCTCCGCGAAATTTGCGAAGACCACGGTGAAGAGGAGCCAGAGCGCCACCTGGAGGACGTAGCGGAGGGGGTCCTTGGTGGTGAAAAGCTGCTCGAAGGTCAGGGCTGCCCCGAGCAGGGTCACGAACATGACCGGGTTCTTGAGCTGCTTGCGCGGATCCAGTTTCTGGAACGACTCGCCGACCGCGGTCAGGATGATTTCCCTGTTGAGGAGTGAAGATGTCTTTGTGCTCATGGCGTGGATTGGGGAGCCAGGGGCTCAGAACAGGGTGCCGGCGCGCATCAGGAAGTGCTCGACGATGGGGCCCATCGCCAGCGCGGGCAGGAACGTGAGGGCCCCGACCAGCAGGACCGTGCCGATCAACAGGGCGACAAAGGTGAACCCCTCGACCTTGAAGGTCCCGACGCTTGCGGGAATCAACTTCTTCCCGGCGAGGTTGCCCGCCAGCGCGAGCAGCGGCACGATCATCAGGAACCGGCCGACGAGCATCGCGATGCCAAGCGTGATGTCCCAATGGGGGTTCCCATCGGCAGGGGCGGCCGTGAGGCCCGCAAAGGCGCTGCCGTTGTTGCCGACGCTGGAGCTGAAGGCGTAGAGGATTTCGCTGAACCCGTGCGGGCCGGCATTGTTGAGGCCCGCCTGGCCCCACGTGCTCACGCTGGCCCAGGCCGTGAAGCCCAGGATGGTGCTCGCGAGAACCATCAGGACGAGCATGACGAGCTTCACGTCGTACGCCTCGATCTTCTTCCCGAGGTACTCGGGCGTGCGCCCCACCATAAGCCCGGCAATGAACACGGCGAGCACGACGAACACGAGCATGCCGTAGAGCCCGGCGCCCACGCCCCCGAAGATCACCTCGCCCGTCTCGATGTTGAAGAGCGGCACCAGGCCGCCGAGGGGGGTGAACGAGTCGTGCATCGCATTCACCGCGCCGCATGAGGCGTCGGTCGTGATGGTGGCAAAGAGCGCCGAGTTGAAGATGCCGAAGCGCACCTCCTTGCCCTCCATGTTGCCGTCCGCCGCGGCCAAGCCGAGCTTCTGGTGGATGGGGTTGCCGGCCGCCTCGGAGTGCCAGGCCACGAGCACCCCGGCCACGAACATGGCGAACATGGCTCCCCACACGGCCCATCCGTGCCGCTGATTCTTCACCATGCGGCCCAGGTACCAGGTGAGCGCGCTGGGAATGGCAAAGATCGACAGGATCTGGAAGAAATTGGACAGGGGGGTGGGATTCTCGAACGGATGCGCCGCGTTTGCGTTCACAAAGCCGCCGCCGTTGGTCCCGAGCATCTTGATCGCGACCTGCGAGGCCATCGGCCCCTGTGCGATCGTCTGGGTGTCTACAGTTTGGTCCACAATCACCGGCTTGCCATCGGAGGTGGAGACGGGATTGCCCGCGGCGTCCGTCTTCTGCACCTGGGCCGTGTAGGGCTCGTAGGTCTTAGCCGCGGTGTACGGCTTGAAGTTCTGGATCATGCCCTGCGAAACCAGGAAAAGTGCGAAGACGAGGCAGATTGGCACGAGCAGGTAGTAGGTCACCCGGGTGACATCGACCCAGAAGTTCCCCAGGGTCCGGGCCGAGTGTCTCGCGATGCCGCGGACCACGGCTGCCGCAATGGCGATGCCGGTCGCAGCCGAGGTGAAATTGTGGATCGCCAGGCCCACCATCTGGGAAAAGTACGACATGGTCGACTCGCCGCCGTAGCTCTGCCAGTTGGTGTTGGTCGTGAAGCTCGCGGCCGTGTTGAAGGCGAGATGGGGCGCGAGGCCGGGCAGGCCCTGGGGATTGAGGGGCAGGCGATCCTGGTAGCGCAGGATGAAATAGGTGAAGAGCATGCCGACCAGGCTGAACTCCAGCATCGCCAACGTGTACCGCTTCCAGCCCTGCTCGCCATCCGGGTCGATCCCGCAAGCCCGGTACGTCAGCCTTTCAAGCGGCTTGACGATCGGGTCGAGCCACGTCCGGCCGCGCGCATCGAGCACACGGACCAGATAGAGGCCCAGCGGCTTGGTGATGAGCAGGAGCGCGCCGACGTAGAGGGCGAATTGAAGCCAGGCGTTGAGGTTATTCATGGCAGCGCGTCAGAATTTCTCGGGGCGAAGCACGGCCACCACCAGATAGACGAGGCAGGCGATCGCGACCAAACCGATGAAGAGGTTTTCCATGGTGAAAATTCGAGGGGACGGGTCACCGAACCTTGTCGCAAAAGAGCACGTAGGCCGCAGCGAGTGCAAAGAAGGCGACCGACAGGCCGGCATAGACCAGATCGCTCATGCTTGCCTCCCTTTGCGCCCGGCGGGGAGCGTTCCGGGCGTTGCTGCGCATAAGACGCTCAAATGGACCGCACGCGGCTCATGAGAAAATTTCATGCCGCACAGTACTACTCGCGGGCGCAGCCAGCTAATCAATTACCCCCGGAAATCCGTTAAAAGGACATTAATGAGGGGCGGGCCATGCGGGGGCCGGGCGCTGCGAAGGACCTGAAAGTATTCCCGGACGGCCGGGGACGGCCGTCCCTACCAAGCTTTCGCAGTGCGAAAGCTTGCCACGGCGTAGCAACGCGAAGCCGGGCCGAGCCGGCGGCGTTCGCCGGGCCCAGTACCGGATTGCTAAGCAGCCCATATAGGGGCTCATCTTGGGCTGGCTTTCGTCCAAGCAACCGCCCTTCCGATGCAGCGCATCCTCGTCCCCGCCCGCAGGCTCCTGGCCCACCGCGACCTCGCGGTGGTGCTTGCCTGCAACCTGTTCCTCGGCCTCGCGTTCTCCTTCGTGGCGCCGTTCTACTCCATGTTCGGCACGATCGAGGTCGGGATGTCGAACTGGGTGTTCGGGGTGTTCATGACCGTGACTTCGGTCGCCGGGATCTTCCTCAGCACGGTCCTGGCCAAGTGGTCCGACACGAGGTTCAGCCGGAGAGCCATCCTGCTGCTGGGCTGCGCATGCGGGGCGGCGGGCTACGCGGGCTTTGCGTACGTGCGCAGCGTCCTTTGGCTGACCGTGATCGGCTCGATTCCGCTGGGCATCGCCTCAATCACTTTCTCGCAGCTGTTTGCCTACACCCGCGAGGCGATCGAGCTCCATGGCGTGCCTCCGGAAGAGGCCCCGCTGTACATGAACATCTACCGGCTGGTCTTCTCGCTGGCCTGGACCATCGGCCCGGCGATGGCGGCCTGGGTCATGATCCGGTATTCGTTCAAGGGGACGTTCCTGGCCTGCGCGGGCTTCTTCGTCCTCGTCATGGCGGTGGTCTGGCTCTTTTTCCCGTCCCGGCCTCCGGCCCCCGTGGCCCGGGCCGACCGCGTGCCCCTGCTCCGGCTGCTGCGCAGGCCCGACCTGCTAAGCTACTTCTCGGCCTTTGTGCTGGTCTTTGTCTGCGGCACCATGGGCATCATGAATCTGCCGCTGATGATCCTGCATACCCTGGGGGGAACCCGCCAGCAGGTGAGCATCACCTACTCCGTGGCGCCGTTCTTCGAGCTGCCATTCCTGCTCCTTTTCGGGCTGCTCGCCTCCAAGGGCCGTCCGGGGCCCCTGATCCGGCTGGGATTCATCATCGCGGTCGCCTACTACGCGCTGCTTTCGCTGGTGCAGGCGCCGTGGCAGGTGTACCCGGTCCAGGTGCTCAGCGCCGCGATGGTCGCCGTGGTCTCCGGCATAGCCATCACGTTCTTCCAGGACTACATCCCCAACCAGCCGGGCACGGCGACCAACCTCTACAGCACCGCCAACCGGATCGGCTCAACCCTGGGCTATCTCTGCTTTGGATCGCTTTCGAGCTGGCTGGGCTACCGGGCGGTTTTCCCCGTGTGCTCGTGCATCTGCGCCGCGGCCTTCATCCTGCTCTGGGTCGCCCGGGAGCAGCATGAAACCGCAGTTGTGAACTTGGCATGACCCCTGCAGCCCATACATCCTGCCCCGCAATGCGAACCTCCGGCCTCCTCCCATGAAACTTCTCGGCAGGATTGTGCGGCTGCAGATCCAGCGAAGCAGCCTGAAGCTCGTCGAGGGCGACCGGAAGGTCTACGACCCGGCGCCGCTGCTGTCCGTGGGGGAGCTCACGCTGACCAAGACCGGGGCCAGCACGCGCGCGGCCGACGGGAGCTTCGTGATCGATGTCCACAACTCGGCCCACCCCTACACGAAGAACGGGGGCCCCAATACGCTCTCCGTCCTCTTCACCAGCCACTACCGGGAAATGAAGGGCCGTTTTGGGGAGCACCTCGTGACCGGGTGCGCCGGCGAGAACATTCTCGTCGAGACCCAGGAGGTCATCACCTTGGAACAGGTGGCGGGTGGCATCGTCCTTGAGACCAAGGGCGGCAGGGTTGTGCTTGGGGAGGTGGTCGTCGCCGCGCCCTGCAAGTCCTTCAGCGGGTTTGCCATCGGCTCACCCGACCCTGCCACGCCGGAATTGAAGGAGGCCCTTCAGTTCCTCGACCGCGGAATGCGCGGTTTCTACTGCGCGCTTGCGAGCGAGGCCCCCGCGACCGTGGAGCTCGGCGCCGAGGTCTTCGCGATTTAGCAGGCTGCCGGGTGGCGGGCTTTCAGGCCTGTTCCGCGCCGTGTTCGTACCAGCCTTTGGAGCGGACGCACACCCTGCAGACGGAGAGCATCACCGGCACCTCGACCAGCACCCCGACGACGGTTGCGAGCGCGGCGCCCGAGGTCGGGCCAAACAGGGTGAGGGCCACCGCCACCGCCAGTTCGAAGAAGTTGCTGGCCCCGATGAGCGCGCCCGGCGAGGCGACATTGTGCGGCACCTTGAACTTCCGCATCAGCAGATAGACGAGCCCGGAATTGAAGTACACCTGGATCACGATCGGCACCGCAATGAGGAGCACCACGGGCCACTTCTCCAGGATATTCTCCGCCTGGAACGCGAAGATGAGCACGAGGGTTGCCAGGAGCGCCAGGATCGTCACGGGCTTGAAAACGGGAAGAAAGGCCCCGGCGAACCACTCCTGTCCGCGCACATGGATGAGCACGGTCCGGCTCAGCCAGCCCGCCGACAGGGGAATGACGATGAAGACGACCACCGAGGTGACCAGGACCTCGCGCGGAACGCTCACCCCGGCCACGCCGACCAGGAACATCACAATCGGGGCGAAGAGGACGAGCATGATCAGGTCGTTGATCGCCACCTGCGCCAGGGTGTACGCGGAGTCGCCGTCCGTCAGGTAGCTCCATACAAACACCATGGCCGTGCAGGGCGCGGCTGCGAGGATGATGAGCCCCGCCGTGTAGCTGCGCGCCGCGTCGTCCGGAATGAGACCGAGGACGTGCCCAAAGAGGACCCGGAGGAAGAGCCATCCGAGGAAGGCCATGCCAAACGGCTTCACAAGCCAGTTCACAAACAGGGTGATCGCGAGGCCCTTGGGCCTGCGCATGACCGCCTTCAGCCCTCCAAAGTCGATCTTCAGCATCATTGGGTACACCATGAGCCAGATTAGGACGGCGATCGGAATGCTCACGTGGGAGGCGTGCCCGAACTCCAGCGTGCTCAGCCGGCGGGTCGCTTCAGGGAGCAGGCGTCCGCCGGCGACCCCGACGACCATGCACAGCAGCACCCAAAACGAGAGGTACCTCTCAAAGAAATCCAGGCGCTTGACGGGAGTTGGCGGCCTTGCCTCGACGGTGCTCATGGCTGGCGCTCCTTGGCGGCCTCCCCCTCGATGCTGAACTTCCCGCCGATCTCGCGGACCCGAAGTTCGTCGAGCTGGTGGTCCGGCAGCGCGCAGAGCAGGCTGACCCGCCGGTCGATCTGGGTCGCAACCCGGACGAAGAACTTCTTCCTCTCCTCCTCGGTCCCCTCAAAGGCGGCCGGGTCGGGCGACCCGAAGTGGGCCGTGACCGGGTGCCCCGGGAAAATCGGGCAGGTTTCCCTCGCGTTGTCGCAGACCGTGATGACGAAGTCGAAGTTCACCCCCTTGAATTCGTCCCACGACTTGCTGCGCGCATCCGACGCGTCGATCCCGTAGCAGTCCTTGAGCACCCAGAGGGCGAGCGGGTTCACCTTCCCGGTCGGGGTGGCCCCGGCGCTGAACGCCTCGAAGCGGCCCTTCCCCCGGGCGTTGAGAAGGTACTCGCCGATGATGCTCCTCGCGGAGTTGCCTGTGCAGAGAATGAGGGCTTTGTAGGGCATGGCGGGATGTCAGGAGCAGGCGCAGAGCTTTTTCTTGTTTGCGCTGACGGCCTTTGCATCGCCCGGGTTGCAGCAGTCAGGTCCGCAGCAGTCGGGGCTCTTGTCGGCCAGCTTCGCCCGCAGCTTCACAAGCCGGGCCGCGTCGCGCCGGAACAGCTCATCCTCGCGCGCGCAGTCCTGGAGGCAGGCAAGGTTGGCCTGAAGCTCGCGGGACCGCTTCGCCGGCAGGCTATAGATCATCCAGTTTGCCTTGCGGCAGGCCTCGGCCATACCCCGGCCCTTCAGGTAGGAAAGGTGCTTCGACACCTTCACCTGGGATTCGCCCAGGATTTCCTGGAGGTGGCAGACGCAGAGCGGGCCCGAGGCCAGCAGGTTGAGGATGCGCAGGCGGGTCTGGTCGCAGAGGCACTGGTAGATTTGGACAAGCTTCATGATGGAACAGGTATATACTTATTAAGGTATATGTCAAGGGGCATGGTCCATCGAGTCGCGAAGCGTTTGGTCGGCTGTAGGTCAGCGAGCTTGCTCGCGCCTTCCCGGCGCGCGAGCAAGCTCGCTGACCCACGAGGATCGAATAGCCCGGACGCCCGGGCCGGGCGTCCCTACCTAGAATTTTCCGCCTCTTGGGTCGGTCTCGCGCGGCCGAGGGTCTTGAACCCGAACGTGATCACGGCAACCGTGATCCCGAGGGTGATCATCGATCGGTTCGGGGAGAGGTGCTGCCTGGAGAGGAAGGAAAGATACGCGGCGCCCAGCGCGATCCCGATGTAGTCGGTGAAGTTTTGGATCGAAACCGTCTTCCCGAGTCTCGCGGGATCGGTCTCCGACTGCAGGGCCGCGTTGAAGGGGACGACAAGGAGCCCCGCGGCGGCCCCGGTCGCTACGAGGACGAGGACCACCGGGGCCAGTCCGGCCCTGCCACCGAGAAGCCCCATGGCCGCAAACCCGGCCGCCAGGAGGAGGCCGTAGCGCTTGGCCCACGAGAGATCGCCGGTCCTGTGCCACTGGCCCGCAAGCACCGACCCGGCGATGATTCCGGCCACGAGGCCGACCTTGAGCAGGACGAGCTTGACGTTGGTCACGCCCGCCACCCCCGCCTGGGTGAACACCTCAAGGCCCCAGCCCTGGAGCGCGGTCCTGAGCGTCGACCCGGCGAACCAAAACAGCATGGAGCCGAGAAGGATCCGCCCAAGCCGGGGGCTCCTGACGAGGGAAAGGAAAGTCGACCCGAATTCAACCGCGCTGCGGCTGAGGGTCGCATCAGCATTGAAAGGCGTCCGGTCCATCGCCCCGTTGCAGAGGAGGGCGACCGCGTATAAGGCCAGTCCCGCAAAGTAGCAGATCTTGAGCGAGTGGGTGGCGTCGTAGAGGAATCCGCCCCCGGCGAGCCCGGCCACGATCGCGACCAGGGTCAACATCTCCACCGTGCCGTTTGCCTTCACCAGCCGCGTGTTTTCGACGATCTCAGGCAGGATCCCATACTTGGCCGGGGAATAGACGCAGGCGCCGACGCCCACGACACAATAACCCGCGACCTGCAGCACATGGCTGTGCCCGGCGGCGGCGGCGCATACGCCCGTCAGTCCGATCGCGGCCCCCGCGACCTTGATCAGGTTCCCGCCAACCAGCCAATGGGTCTTCGGCATCCGGTCGTTCAGGTACCCGGCGAGCGGCGCAAGCACGATGAAGGGAATGCTGAAGACGAGCCCGTACAGTGCGTTCTCGGCGTCGATCCTGGACTCGGTGACCCGGCCCGACCCGAGTTCGTACGTGAGGGGCCCGAGGATCGCCATCAGCAGGAAGTTGTCCCCGAAGGCGCCGAGGAACTGTCCCACAAGCAGCAGCGGATAATTGCGACCGGCTGAAGGTGCGGCGGGCGGGGGCATTCGATCGCGGGGGGCGGACAGACGATTCCCATGTTTGTGCTGAAGGCAAGCATACGGGCTTGACCGGTGGGGTGGAGAGGAGATGGACTGGGCCTGTCATGACGACCACCCGCAAATCCGAATACCGCGCGCATTCCGCCGCCGGGGCCGCCATGACCATGGACAACCAAGGGTCCGGTTCGCGCGTCTCCAAGGCCGCCCACTAGGCAAGCAGGCATTTCCCGCCAACGATCCCCCGGAAATTTCAACCCTGCTTGCCGAACGGCGAGCAGGGTTTTTCTTTTTCATGAAAGACCCCTCCCCCACCCTGGTCTCGAGCCTGCGCTCCCTCCCGCGCGCAGCGTGGATCCTTTTTCTGGGGACGTTCCTGAACAAGTTCGGGAGCTTCGTGGTGCCCTTTCTCGCACTGTACCTGACGAGCCAGGGCTATTCGCTGGCCGCAGCGGGCACGGCCATCGGGGCCTACGGCGTCGGGAACCTTCTCGCCTCGCTCGCGGGCGGGCATCTGGCCGACCACTTCGGCCGCCGCAAGACGATAGCCCTCTCGATGTTCTCGGGCGCGGCCTCGATGATGCTGCTGTCCCAGGCGCGCGGCCTTCCCGCGATCGTGGCCCTTTCCGCGCTGGCCGGGCTGACCGGCGAACTCTACCGCCCTGCCAGCAGCGCGCTCCTGACGGACCTCGTGCCCGCGGGACAGCGCGTAACGGCATTTTCAGCCTATCGGCTGGCCATCAACGCCGGGTGGGCCTTCGGGCCGGCGACCGCGGGGTTTCTCGCGGGCCACGGCTACTTCTGGCTGTTCGCGGGCGACGCCGCGACCTCTGCCCTGTTTGGCTTCGTCGCGCTGCTGGCGCTGCCCAGGACGGCCCATCCGGCGCCGGGGAAAAACGGCTGGTCTGAAGTCGGGCGGGCCGTGCGCCGGGACCGGGCCCTGCAGTGCATGCTGCTCGGGAGCCTCGGGATCGGCCTCGTCTTTTTCCAGACCAACTCGACGCTCAGCCTCCATGTGACGGGACTCGGGTACTCCACGGCCGTCTACGGCAGCCTTCTTTCCTTGAACGGGGCCCTGGTCGTGTTTTGCGAGCTTCCGCTGACCACGATCACGCGCCGGTTCGCCGCAACCCGGGTGATCGCGACCGGATACCTGCTTGCAGGGACGGCCTTGGCCCTGATCGCCTTCGGGCACTCCGTCCTGTTCCTGGCCTGCTGCATCACGCTGTACACGCTTGGCGAGATGACCGCCATGCCCGTCGCGTCGGCGTATGTCGCCGACCTCGCGCCCCCCGCAATCCGAGGGAGGTACATGGGCGTCTACGGGCTCACGTGGACCCTTGCGCTCATTGTGGGGCCGGCGCTGGGCATGCAGTTGTTCTCGGCCGGCCCGGCGATCCTCTGGTTGGCATGCGGCGCGGTGGGGTTGACCGCGGCGGTGTTTGCGCTGAATGCGAAGAGGTAGGGACGGGCGTCCCGCCCGTCCGGGAATACGTAAGGCCCATACCCAGCCCCTCGGCCCATCTTGAACGGGCCCAATTCGTCCGGGGTTTTGGAATGACCCTGGGGTTTGCCCGGACGCGCGAGCCGCGCGTCCCTACCTCGTTTCCGTTGAATCCACCTTCAAACACGCAATGGATTGGCCCCTGCGGGCTCCTCCCAGCGGTAGGTGACTTCCTGGTCGGCAAGCCGCCAATGCTCCGGAGTCGTGGTGCCTAGCCAGTCCAGTGGCTCGCAGCCGCCGGGAGCGCCTCCCGAGAGGGCCAATTGCATCGCTGCGCGGTAGGCTTCCTTGTGGTCCGCCGTGACGGTGCGGGGGTCGACCGAGACGAAAAGGGCCGCGCCGCTGTGCGCCACGAGGTCCAGGAACTGCCGGTCGAGCTCCCAGGGGGTCCGGTTCGTGTGCGCGGCGCAATCGGGGTCGCTGGAAAAAAACGTTCCGTTCTGCGGAAGCCGGAAGGCGAGCGTGTTGATGCCCATGCGCCGGGTGCGCTCCCATTCCCTTCCCGACGTGTCGTCGCCGGTCCGCTGGATTTCAAAGAGGCCGGCGCCCAGGTGCCCGATGGTGTTGCACCCGAGGAGCACGGCGTCGCCGGCCCCGGCCCGGAGGTTCCGGTAGTGGCCGAGGATGATTTCCGCATTGGTGAGCGACCGGTCGGAAAAGTGCCAGCCCGGGTCGGTGAGTTCCGCGCCCATCTCGATGCCCCATTTTCCGAAGACGTCGTAGGTCGAGAAATCATGCTTGATCAGGTCGTAGCCCCAGCCGCGGATGCGGGCGACGTCCTCGCGGATCATGGACAGGTTCTCGGGGAGCGTGAGGTCCAGGGGTTTCTCGATGGCGGTGCAGGGCCCGGCGCGAAGACGCCCCGGGTCGTCGACCTTCATCAGGGCTGTGGGGCGGATCCAGATCCCAGGGCGGATGCCGAGCCGCCGCATGTCCGAGGCGAGGCCGGGCATGTCGGGAAACCGGCCAGGGTCGCCGGCCAGCCAGGGACCGCCGGGACAGACGGAGGCCCTGTTGTCCGTCCAGCCGGCGTCGATCACGCAAAACGGGCGGACCGGGTGGCCCGCGGAGATTTCCGCAAGAAAGGCCGCATCGCGGCGCATGGCGTCGGCGTCGAAGTCCCGCCCATACGCATAGTACCAGTTGTTGTTGCCGCAAATCGGGTTCGGGGACAGGCGGGGAGACGGGCAGAGCGCGCGGCAGAAGCGGGTGAGCGCCGCCATGGGCGGCTCGCCCGGATCGGCGCCGAGTGCGACAATGTCGGCTGCGGCAATTTCGCGGTCTCCCGGGATGGAGGGGCTTCCGCCGTTCCGGAAATCCAGCCAGAGCGAGACTCCCGCGGCATCGGCCGTCCAGAAGCACAGGGCCGAGGGCTGCGTCCTGACGCCTGCCATGAGCGTGCCGCCCGAGGCGGGATCGTGTCCGGCAAAGTACCAGGGCATCACCCGCTCCGGCTGGGAGGTGCGCCACTGGAGATCGCCATAGCCGCGCTCCCAGTGGTCCCCGAGAAAAAGGGTTCCCCTTGGGAAGGCCGTTTCCCAGCGAAGCACGACCCGGTTCAGCGGACCGGCCGGGCAGTGGACGCGGACCGAATGGCCGAAAGGCTCCCCGGTCAGCGCAACCTCGCATCCGGCGGTCGAGTAGGCGGAACCTGTTCGGCCGGCTTGCGCCATCCCGGTTCCTTCGCGGTCGATGAACACTTTGCCGGGCGCCTCGCGAAGCCGCGCGACGGTGCCCGCGAGCGGGCTGCCGCGCCCGGCCGGCTCGGTTTGTGCGATGGAGGCCATGGCTTGGGTCGAAGGGTCGAGCAGGAGGGAGCCGATGCCCAGCTTGACGGCGTTGCCGAGGAATTCGCGCCGGGTACCGGTGGGGCTGTCGGGCATGACTCCATTTGGGCTCCTCAAACCTCAATCCGTCGATCCTTTTTGTGGCCAAAAAAGATCGAGCTTTGGCTGGCGATCGGGAAGGCTTTCCCGGCCATGCTTCAAGTCGTACTGGATGAGCCGGGGAGGTTTTCGCTGGCCCAGGGGCCCGAGCCGGTCCCCGCGCCGGGCGAGGCGCTGGTCCGCGTGCACCGTGTGGGAATCTGCGGGACCGACCTCCATGCGTTTGCCGGGAACCAGCCCTTCTTCACGTATCCGAGAATCCTGGGGCACGAGCTGGGCGTGGAGGTGCTGGACCCGGGCACCGAGCCCAACGGCCTGAAGCCCGGAGACCGATGCTCCGTCGAGCCGTATCTCAACTGCGGCCATTGCACGGCCTGCCGCCGGGGCAAACCCAACTGCTGCAGCGCGCTCAAGGTGCTCGGCGTGCACGTCGACGGCGGCATGCGGGCGCTGCTCGCCGTGCCTGCGCACAAGCTCCACGCGTCCGCATCGCTCGACTACGAGCAACTGGCGCTCGTCGAGACCCTTGGGATAGGCGCACATGCGGTCGCGCGGGCCGGCGTCACGAAGGAGGACTTTGTCCTCGTGATAGGCGCCGGGCCGATCGGCCTCGGGGCGATCCAGTTCGCGCTCCTGGGGTGCGGCACACTGGCCGTCATGGACATCAGCGGGCCCAGGCTCGACTTCTGCAGAAAGCAGCTCGGGGTGGAGCACACCGCCTCCCCGGGCCCCGGGGCGGCCGCCCAGCTCAAGGCCATCGCCGGGGACCTGCCGACGATCATCATCGACGCAACCGGAAACCCAAAGTCCATGGCGGGCGCATTCGACCTGGCGGCCCATGGCGGGCGGATCGTGTTTGTGGGACTTTTCCAGGGCGACGTGACGTTCAACGACCCCAACTTTCACAGGCGGGAGCTAACCCTGTGCGCGAGCCGCAATGCGCTTCCCTCCGACTTTCGGGCCATCATCGCCCAGATCGAGGCCGGCAAGGTGGCGACCAAGCCGTGGATCACGCACCGATTTGGGCTCGCGGAGACTCCCTCGGTCTTCCCGGGGAAGATTGCCGGCAACCCGGAGGTGCTGAAGGCCATGATCGTGGTCAATGCAAAGGGGTCAGGCTGCAAAAATTGACCTCCGCGGCGGAGGTCAATTTTTCGCAGCCTGACCCCTTCAATGCCCCTCGAGGCGGAAGGGCCTGACCTGGTCCGAGACGACGTTGTAGCCAACGTCGAGCTCAACTCCGTCGCCGGAAAACGTCAGCCGCAAGGTCTGCCGGAATGGCGTCTGGGTGCGGACGACCGTCGCCGTGTAGGTGTTGTCGGCCGTCCATGCGCCGCTCGCCGCGGCCGCCCTTGTGATTCCAAACGAGGGCGGAAGCTCCCCCCTGACCCAGGTGCCATTGCCGCAGACAAGCCGCTCGGTGCCGTGGTCGGTCTCGAGCGAGAGCGTCGCGCCGCCCGGGGCGGAGGGATCCAGCGCCACCGAATGGATCCCTTCGGGATTCGCCGGAAAGGCGTACGCCCTTCGCGCCACCCTGTCCGCAAGCGGGGACGTTTTGGAGCCCTCCTGCGGGCGAAGGCTCAGGCTCGCGAGCTTCTCCACGAGCAGCCGGTCTGAGGCGGGATCGGCCGGAAGCGGCCCGGACTTCAGCGCAGGAACAATCAAGTCCCAGACCAGGTTCATCACCGAGGCCATGTCCTTGGTCCCGGAGGTGATCGCGAGGACCGCGTCGTACCGGGGCATCACGATGCAGAACTGGCCGAAGGCGCCGTCGGCACGGTAAAACCCGTGCCTGCAGCGCCAGAACTGGTAGCCATAGCCCTGATCCCAGTCGCTGGTCGGGCTGCTTCCATTCGAGGTCTGCAGCGAGGTCGCGGCGTCCACCCATTCGGAGGGCACGAGTTGTTTGCCCTGCCACAGGCCCCGCTGCAGGTAGAGTTGCCCAAAGCAGGCGATGTCCTCCGTGCGAAGGCTCAGCCCGAATCCCCCGAATGAAATCCCCTGCGCGCTCGCCTGCCACGTCGGGTTTGCAATGCCCAGGGGCTGGAAGAGTCGCGGCTGAAGGTAGTCGAGCACGCTCTGGCCCGTCACCTTCGTGACGATGGCCGAGAGCACGTACGTCGCCTCGGTGTTGTAGACAAAGTGTGTGCCGGGCTTGTACTCGACAGGTAGGGCCAGGAATGCCTCCACCAGGTCCTCCCTCGACTGGAACGGGAAGTCCTGCACGGCGTCCTCGGTCTGCCCCGTGGACATCCGCAGGAGGTCGCGAATCCGCATGGCCTTGAGGTTCTTGGACGGTCCGGGAGGCGCCTTGTCCGGGAAGAACCCTAGGACGGGGTCGTCGAGGCTGATCCTGCCCTCGGACACGGCGAGCCCGACGGCTGTCGAGGTGAAGCTCTTGCTCAGCGAGAAGAGCGCGTGCGGCTCCCCCGCCCCATAGGGCGACCACCAACCCTCGGCCACCACGACGCCGTGCCGCACCAGCATGAAGCTGTGCAGGGCGTCGACCTTCTGCTCGGCCGCCTGGATGAAGCCGAGGATCGCTGGGGAGGAGATGCCCTGCTCCTCGGGCGTGCCGCGAGGAAGCCTGTGCGAGGGGAGATCGGCGGCGCGCGCTGCGGCGCATCCGGCAGCGACCATGGAGACGGTGATGAGCATGGGGATCGTATTCATAAGGGGTTCAGGGGTTTCCGGCCGACGCGTTTCGCAGGACCACGGGGCCGCGGGCGGCGTCGCGCAGGCCATCGTACAGGGAACGCAGCGCCTCGTAGTCGGCCTGGCCGTAGAACCCCGCCTGGCGCTCCAAGTGGCTTGAGACAACGACCGAGTTGCCGTCGACGCGGAAGGAGATCTCGGCGGAGCTTGTGGCACTTTGCTGTTTCCAGGGGTCGGGGAGCTCGTCCACCACGTAGCCCGTGGGAAGGGT
>CAZGOX010000031.1:0-16632 GCA_964527955.1 uncultured Opitutaceae bacterium
CTGATCGGGACAATGCTCGCCCGCGCGTTTGCGCGGGATGGCCACGAGGTGACCGTCCTCGGCAGGCAGCCGGCCCCGAGTGTCCAATGGAGGGCCCTTGTGTGGACGCCGACGGCCCTGGGCCCTTGGGCCACGGAGCTTGAGGGCGCTGACGCGGTGATCAATTTGGCCGGGCGGAGCGTCAACTGCAGGTACACGCCACGGAATCGCAGGCAGATCATGGACTCCCGCGTCCTCTCGACCCGGGTCGTCGGGGAGGCGATCCGGCGCTGCAAGAAACCGCCCCGCATCTGGCTCCAATCGAGCACCGCCACAATCTATGCGCACCGGTATGACGCCCCAAACGATGAGGAGACCGGCATCCTGGACGGGCCGGGATTCAAGGCGCCGGACACCTGGCAGTTCGGCGTCGAGGTCGCCAAGGCATGGGAAGAGGCGGCGAATGAGATCGTTCTGTCGGACACGCGAAAGGTCCTCCTGCGCACGGCGATCGTCCTGAGCCCCGAAAGCGGCGGAGCCTTCGACACCCTGCTGCGGTTGGTCCGCTACGGTCTTGGCGGTCAGGCTGGCAACGGCCGCCAATTCGTCTCATGGATTCATGACGAGGACGTTATCCGTGCGATCTACTGGCTGCTGGCCAAGAGTTCGATCCAAGGCGCCGTGAATCTCGCCGCGCCAAATCCGGTGCCGAACGAGGAGTTCATGCGCACCCTCCGGGAGGAGTGGGGCGTCCGCTTTGGAATCCCGGCGCCCCTGTGGCTGCTGGAGGTCGGCGCCCGGCTGATCCATACCGAGACGGAGCTCATATTGAAAAGCAGGCGCGTAACTCCAGGAGCCCTCACGGGAAGCGGCTTCACGTTCATTTTTCCCGGCTGGAGGGAGGCGGCCCGCGACCTCTGCGAGCGTTGGCGGAAAGCCCACTCTTAGCGGCCAAGCGGCAGCCTGCGCAGGAACGGCAGCGCCGACGCGTAGACAAGGGGGAGCCAGACCGCCATGGCGACGACCCACCCGAGTATGCCGTGCAACGCGGTGGTGCCGAACTTGCTGAGAAAATCGGCGGGATGGTGGGTGGCCATGGAGATCATCGCCGGGAAATCCAGGCTGGAGAAGGCTGAATGGGTGAGCACATCGCCAAGCTTGATGAAGGCGACGGCTGCCGGGATGAAGGCGAGCGAACCGAGAAAATTGACCCCTTGGACAATCGGCTGGTTCAGCTTGAGCAGGATACCGGTGAGGAAGCACAGCACCGTGGTCGTTCCGAGGACCGGGAAAACCGAGAGTCCGCTCGCCAGGGCCAGGGTGAGGGCGATCTTCTCCGGCGAAACCCCCTGGGTGAGTTGCTGGCGGATGGGTTCCCCGATCCGGCGACTCCAGAACCCCGGGGTCTTCGTGCGGGAGGCCTTCATTGGGTTTCCCGTGGCAGGCCCACAATGAGCCGGGCCCCGCGCTTGTAGGTCAGGTAGGAGTAGGTCCAACTCAGAAGGACCGAGAGCCGGTTGCGGAATCCCACCAGGAACAGCAGGTGGACGCCGAGCCAGGTGAGCCACGCGAAGTATCCGCTGAACTTGAACCGGCCCACCATGGCGACGGCCTTGGAGCGGCCGATCGTGGCCATCGTCCCCTTGTCCCAGTAGGCAAAGGCCGGCCTGGCGTTGGACGACTTCCCCCCGCCGCGGCACTCGGCCGCGATGATGGCCGCGGCGTGCCGGGCCATCTGCATCGCGGCCGGCGATACCCCCGGCACGTTCGTCCCGTTCCTGTCCACGAGGGTCACGATGTCGCCGATCGCAAACACCTCGGGATGGCCCGGCAGGCTGAGGTCGGGCTGAACCTTGAGCCTTCCGGAACGGTCGGTCTCCGTTCCCAGCGTCCTGGTCAGCGGGTTCGCCGAGACGCCCGCGGCCCAGATGATGTTGGCCGCCGGAAGCGCTCCGTCCGCGCATTCGATCACGCCGGCACGAATGGCCGTTACCTTTGCGCCGGTCCTCACATCGACACCCAGGGACTCCAGCTGCCGGCGGGCGCTGGCCGAAAGATCCTCCGGCAGATGCGCCAGGACCCGGGACCCCGCCTCGATCAGGATGATCCGGGCCTGCCGGGGGTCGATGTGTTCAAAGTCCCTCGAGAGGACGTTTCGGGTGAGTTCGGCGAAGGCGCCGGCCAGCTCAACCCCGGTCGGCCCGCCGCCGATCACCGCAACCGTCATGAGTTGCCTTCGGCGGTCAGGGTCGGTCTCCATCTCGGCCCTCTCAAAGGCGAGCAGGACATCCCGGCGGATCGCCAGGGCGTCATCCAGGGACTTGAGCCCGCGGGCGAAGGGCTCCCAATCATTGTGGCCGAAGTAGCTGGTCACACCGCCCAGGGCGATCACCAGGTAGTCGTACTCAAGCGAGGCGTTCTCGAGCGCCACCTTCCTGGCGGTCAGGTCAACACCCAAAACCTGCCCCATCAGCACGGTCAGGTTTGGCTTTCCGGCGAGGATGGCGCGGATCGGCTGGGCGATGTCGGGCGCAGAAAGGCCGGCGGTGGCGACTTGGTAGAGCAGCGGCTGGAAGAGGTGGTGGTTCTGGCGGTCGACCAGCGTGATTCGCGCCGCGCCGGGCGGGAAGTGCTGGCAGAACGTGAGCCCGCCAAAGCCGGCGCCGAGGACGACGACATGCGGCAGGCGGACCGGTGGAGGCGAACCCATCCCTGCCAGTAAACCCAACAAGCACGGAGTTCCCAGTCGAAAGCTGTGTCAGAAGAACCAGCTGTTGTCGGGGGAGGCCTTGAAGATCGTCCCGATGAACCGCTCCAGTTCGACGTTGAACTTGAAGATCGTCTGGTCGGAGCCCTTCGTGAGTCCCTTGCCGACGCCAAAGTTGTACTCGATGCCGCAGGGGAGCTCACCCCAGACGACCGGGAAGATATAGTGCTGCTGCCCGCGGAGCGGGTCCATGTGGTCGAGCAGGCCCGTGCCTCCGTAGAACTCAAGCCCCGGCGATAGCGCGCGCCACCCCCGCCATGCGACTTCGGCGTCGTAGCCGAACTCGAAGCCCTGGTTGTGGCCGGCCCCGGCGAGAACCTTTTCGAAGATCGGATTGGCCGTGACGGCGAGGCGGCCGAAGTCCTTCTCCAAGATGGGGCGGAGTTCGAGCTCGCGCTGGGCGTCGTCGAACTGCGGCGTCTTGTGCCATTCGAGTTCGGCGTACCATCCGACGTTTACAGGAAGCACGTCCTCGTCGAACAACCTGCCGCGAAGCCTAAAGTTGTCCCCCGCCCACTGGAGCCCCGAATCGTCTGGCCGGGCCATCTTGAGGTAGACCGCCGCCTCGATCCGGTCGGTGAGGCCGTACGTGAACTCGTAGGAATTGTAGAAGGCCCGGTCGCTGGAAACGGTGCCGGAGGCGAGGGCTTCGCCGCCGGCTTGATGGCCGTTCTCCACGATGGCATTGTCGGTTTCCAACTCGGCCACGCCGCGCTGGGTGGTGGCGTAGGGGTAGACCTCGAATTCCCAGGGGTCGACCTGGGCGCGGCAGGGCAGGGAGGGAAGCGCGGTGAGAAGCAGAAGGTGGAGAGGGAGTGGAGTCCGGGAAAGTTTCATTGCGCGGCGGGGGAGGGCCTCACTTCGCGACGATGGCACCCTCGGGCACGTCCTGGTGGAAGTCATCGAAGAAGTCGTAGCTTCCCGCCTTGAGCGCCGGTAGGTGCACGGTGATCGACTTTCCCGGCTCCACAACCTTCTCCCGGTTCAGGCTGAAGCTTTCGAATTCGATGGTCTCCTTGCTCAGATTGACGACCTTGATCTGAAGCGGCCGGCCCGCGGGAACGGGAAGCAGCTGCGGCGAGAACTTGTGGTCGGAGAAGTCGATTTCCAGGGGTTTGTCGGAAGATCCTTCGTTGGTTTGCCCGATCAAAAATGACTGTAATGCTATGGCAATGAATGTAGTAGGTAATATCATTGCGCGGAGATTCATTATGATACTGAGAATCAATCGCGTTATTTTTGAATGTCAAGTCTTGGGTTGCGCGGATGGCCCGGCCGGCGTTTTGGGGGTAGGGACGCGCGGCTCGCGCGTCCGGGCAGACCTCTGACGCTGACGGAGTCAACAATCGCGTCCGGGTCTTCGAATGGCCCTTTGGTATGCCCGGACGGACGGGACGGCCGTCCCTACCTCCAAACCTTGGCTGACAGAGTCAGCTCCGGGTGCTTGTCCAGGCGGCGGACAGGGGCTCGAACCACTTTTCGCGCTCCCGAAAGCGGGCGACCGAGTCATAGCCCGCGTTTTTCAGATCGGTCAGCCCTCGCTCGAACTCATAGAGGATGTTCTCCGGCCTGTGGCCATCGGATGAGAGCGTGACGGAGATTCCCCTGGCCCTGCACTTTTTCAGGATCTCCGGCGATGGATAGGCCTCGGCGCAGGTCTTGGCGTAGCCGGAGGTGTTCAGCTCGACCACCATCCCGCTGGCTGCGATCGCATCGAGGGCCGCGTCCACGGCCCCGCCGAGGTCCGAGGTCGGTTTGAATCCGTGCTTCTTTGGAAGATCCAGGTGTGCCGCGATGTCGAAGAGCCTGCTCTCGGCCATCTCGCGGACGAGGCCCCAGTACTTGGCGAAGACGGCGTCGCGCTCCTCCGGAGACTTCCCGCTCCAGAAGTCCGCCGAGGCCTCGACCCTTTGGCGCTCCACGTGGTGGACCGAGGCGATCCGATAATCGAGGGGCAGGCTTTCGACGATGGGCGCGATCGCATCGCGGTGGTTCTCAAACCAGTCGAATTCGAGGCCGACCCGGATCTCCATCCTCCCCTTGCCGCGGAAGGAAAGCACATCGGCGACGTAGTCGTGAGCCCGGGTCGGGTCCATCGACCACTTGGAGGTCCCGCCGCCCGGATAGATGCAGAGGTGGTCCGAGATCCCCAGGATGTCCACGCCCGCCCTGTGGGCGTAGGCATGGATCTCGTCGACCGTTGCGGTGCCGTCGCTCCAGCGCGAATGATTGTGATAGGTGGCGATCACGTTGCGACGATGGGGACAGGTTGAAGGAGTTCGCAAGACCAGCTTGCGGATGGGTGAGCGGGCAGTCTACGTTCTCCGGTCCACGGGTGAATCCCGCGCGTCCCGGCTGATTGGGGCGTGCCGCCCTTGATGCACCCGCGATACCCCCTGTTGCAATGACCCCTAACAAACTTCTGCGGGGCGCCGTATTCCTGGCGTCCGGGCTGACTTTAATGCTTCTGCCGGCGAGAGCCTCCGGCGATGCCCAAATCCTCACTCCGCCCGCGGCCGCCACACCGCGCATCAACGGGCCCGCGATTTTCGGGGTACGGCCAGGATCGCCATTCCTCTATTCGGTGCCCGTCACGGGCCAGAGGCCCATCACCTACGCCGTGGACGGGCTGCCGGCGGGCCTGACGCTGGACGCCGCAACCGGCCGCATCACGGGAAAGCTGGCCGACCGCGCGACCTACTCACTCGTCCTCAAGGCCTGCAACAAGATTGGGTGCGCGGAAAAGCGCTTCGTCATCGTGGTCGGCGACAAGATCGCCCTCACGCCGCCGATGGGCTGGAACAGCTACAATTGCTGGGCCGAGTCCGTCGACCAGGAGAAGATCCTCCGCTCCGCCCACGCGCTTGTCGCCTGCGGGCTCGCGGACCACGGATGGACCTACGTCAACATCGACGACACGTGGCAGGGCGAGCGCGGAGGGCCGCACCAGGCGATCCAGGGCAACGGGAAGTTTCCCGACATGAAGGGGCTGTGCGACCAGATCCACGCACTCGGGCTGAAGCCGGGAATCTACTCCTCGCCGTGGGTGACGACCTACGCCGGGTTCCGCGGCGGCTCGAGCGACACGCCGGAGGGATCCTGGCAGAAGCTGAAGGACTACGAGGGGAACAAGAGGATCGGACGCTATGAATTTGCCTCCAACGACGCAGCCCAGTGGGCGGAGTGGGGCTTCGACTACCTGAAGTACGACTGGAATCCCAACGACGTGGAGCACACCCGGCAGATGGCGCTCGCGCTTCGGGCGACCGGGCGCGACATCGTCCTCAGCCTCTCCAATGCGGCGCCCCTCTACGCGATGTCGGAGCTTGGCAAGTGGGCCCAGGTGTGGAGGACGACCGGCGACATCTGGGACACCTGGGAGACCCCCGGCCCCTGGCAGCATTCCGTCACGGAGATTGGGTTCAGCCAGGATCCCTGGGTTCAATTCGGGGGTCCCGGAGGCTGGAACGATCCGGACATGATGGTGGTGGGTTTGGTCGGCTGGGGCGCGAAACACCACGAGACCAGGCTGACGCCCGCCGAGCAGTACACGCACGTGAGCCTCTGGTGCCTGCTCTCGGCGCCGCTCCTGATCGGCTGCGACCTTGAGCATATTTCCCCCTTCACGCTGAACCTGCTGACCAACGACGAGGTGCTGGCCCTGGACCAGGACACGCTTGGGGTCTCCGCACGCCGCGTTTCCACGATTGGGGCGGTCGACGTCTACCAAAAGCCGCTCGCCGATGGCGGCACCGCGCTTGGCCTGTTCAACCGCGGCGACGTTCCCCACACGGTCACGATCAAGCTGGACCGCTTCGGCCTGCCCCAGCCGGCGGCCTTCCGCGACCTCTGGCGCCAAAAGGACTCGGGAACCGTGGAGAAGGAGACGAATATCACTGTCCAACCGCACGATGTCATGCTGTACAAGGTGACCGCCCCATGAACCTGCCCGCAAAACGACTGCTCGTTCCAACCCTCTGCCTTGCGGCCCTCTCCCTCCTCGGGAGGCCTGGGGCGAAGGCTGCGGACGGCGCACCCCCGGCGCCGCGGGAGCATATCCTCCTCGACGCCGACTGGCGCTTTGCCTTCGGGCACCCCTTCGGGCCGTCCAAGGACTTTGGCCACGCCACCGGGTACTTCTCGTACTTTGCCAAGGCGGGCTACGGGGACGGTGCGGCGGCGGAGCGGTTTGACGACCGGGCGTGGCGGGTCCTCTCGCTGCCCCACGACTGGGCGGTCGAGATGCCCTTCGACCCGCGGGCGGGATACAGCCACGGGTACCGGGCCGTGGGACGGCTGTTTCCGGAGACGAGCGTGGGCTGGTACCGCAAGCAGATCCAGATCCCCGCCTCGGACCTGGGCAGGCGGATCAGCGTGCAGTTCGACGGCGTGTTTCGCGACTCCGAGGTCTGGGTGAACGGGTACTATCTCGGGCGGGAAACTAGCGGCTACAGCGGCTTTCGCTACGACCTGACCGACTACGTGCACTACGGCGGCGACAACGAGATCGCCGTGCGGGTCGATGCGACGATGGAGGAGGGCTGGTTCTACGAGGGGGCGGGCATCTACCGGCACGTGTGGCTCGACAAGACGGAGCCCCTGCACATCGCGCCGGACGGGGTCTTTGTGACGTCCGAGATCGGCTCGGGCCCTGCCGCGGTCACCGCGCGGGCGACCATTGAGAACGACGGGACTGCGCAGGGCGGCTTTGACATTGAGGAGGAGATCCTCTCGGCGGACGGCGGCCAGCTCGCCCATGGCGTCGCCAGGAACCTGGCGGTCGCCGCGGGGGCGAGCGCGGAATTCTCGACGGTGCTGACGGTTTCCAACCCGCGACTCTGGTCGCTGGAGGATCCCTACCTGCACACGCTGGTCACGACCATCCGGAACCACGGCGCGGTCGTCGATTCCACCCGGACGGACTTCGGGATCAGGACGGTGCGTTTCGACCCGAACCGGGGATTCTTCCTCAATGGCGTCCGGGTCGAGATCAAGGGGACCAACGAGCACCAGGATTTCGCGGGGGTGGGCGTGGCGATTCCCGATTCCCTCCAGGACTACCGCATCGAGCGGTTGAAGAGCATGGGGTCGAACGCGATTCGCTGCGCGCACAACATCCAGTCCCCGGCGTTCCTCGAGGCCTGCGACAGGCTCGGGATGCTCGTCCTCGACGAGAACCGGCGGATGGGCACGACCCAGGAAATCCTAAGCGAGTTCAAGCGGATGATCCTGCGGGACCGTAACCACCCGAGCGTCATCCTCTGGTCCATGGGGAACGAGGAATGGTCCATGGAGGGAAACATCACCGGAGCCAGGGTCGCCTCGACCATGCAGGCCTTCGGGCACCGGCTGGATCCTTCGCGCAGCTTCACGGCCGCGGTCAGCGGCGGCTGGGACAACGGCATCGGCATGGTGACCGATGTCATGGGCTACAACTACATCCCCCAGGGCGACATCGACCGCCACCACGGCCTGTTCCCGGCGCAGTCCGGGGCCGGGACCGAGGAGACCACGACGCGGCAGACCCGTGGCATTTACTTCGACGACACCAAGCATGGACACATCGGGCAGACCTACAGCCACGGGATATGGGGATGCGAGGCGGGATGGCAGTTCTATGCGGTCCGGCCGTTTCTCTCGGGACTGTTCTTCTGGACCGGCTTCGACTACGGCGGGGAGCCCGAGCCGTGCGGCTGGCCCCAGGTGAGTTCCCATTCCGGGATCCTGGACCTGTGCGGATTCCCGAAGGACGACTACTATTACCTGAAATCGTGGTGGACCGAGGAGCCCCTCCTCCACCTCCTTCCTCATTGGAATTGGCCGGGCCGCGAGGGAACGGTGATCCCCGTCAAGGCCTACGGAAATTGCGACGAGGTCGAGCTGTTCCTGAACGGTGCGAGCCTCGGGCGGAAGCCGATGCCGAGGAACGGCAGCATCACCTGGGACGTCACCTACCAGCCGGGCACCCTGCTCGCACGCGGGTTCACCGGGGGCCATGAGATCGTGGCCGACAAGGTTGAGACCACAGGCGGCCCGGCGGCGATCGCGCTTTCATCAGACAGGGTGCCGGACCTGGCCGTCTCGGAATTGCCCACCCTGATCGCCGCCAACCGCGATGCCACCGTGGTGGCCGTGAGGATCAACGACGACCAGGGCCGGAATGTTCCGACCGCGCAGACGCACCTCGCCTTCTCGATCGAGGGCCCGGGGCGCATCATCGGCGTGGGCAACGGGGACCCCGCATGCCACGAGCCGGACCAGTTCCTGCCGTCGGTCCGCAACTTCAGGATCGCCGACTGGCGCGTGCTGGAGTCCGGCGCCGGCTCCGTGGATCCGTCGAAGGTCACCGCGGCGTTCGATGCATCGGGATGGAGGTCTGTGTTCAGCAGCCTCGATCAGCCGTACCCCAAGGGACTTGCGCTCTTCAAGGGCACGGTCCGGGTTGAAGCGCTGCCGCAGGGGGGAAAGATCATGCTCTTCCTGCCGCGGCTTGGGGAGACCGAGGCCGTGTATCTCAACGGACGGCTCCTGGCCGACAACCTGGCGGGTGCCGACGCGTACAAGGGCATCGCCCTCGACGCATCGCAGCTCTCGACCGGCGCCAATTCGGTGGCGGTCCTTGCGCAGCCGCTCGGGCATCCACCGCGCGCCTTCGACTACACGAGCCCGGGGGAGGTGCAGGTGGTGACCCAGGCCGGTGCATGGAGCCGGAGCGCGTTCAACGGGCTTGCGGCGGTCATCGTGCAGGCGACGGGGAGCGTCGGCGAGGTGACCCTCAAGGCCGAAGCGCCCGGGCTGCCGGAGGCCAAGATCACGATCTTGGCCCGGTAGCGGCGATTCCCTGCGGGGTCAGCGCTACGGAGAGACGGGTAGGGACGCCCGGCCCGGGCGTCCGGGCCCGCGAATGGGCCTGATGTTTGCCCGGACCCTTCGACAATCTCAGGGCAGGCTTGGCGGGCCGCCCGTCCCTACCTCATCTACTTGGCCGGCTCTGCGGCGGGAGCCGCGGCAGCCGCCGGATGGGGCTTCGGCTTGGCGAAGTTCACGGGAACAGTCAGCACAGCTGGGACGTACTCGTGGTTCTTGATGATCGGGGCAAAGATCCACTGCTTGACCGCGGAGAGCGCGTTTGCGCCGAACTCCGGGTTGGTCGCGCTCACGACGGACGCCTCGGTCACGATTCCCTCGGTGTTGATGTGGAACCGCACAGAGGCGCTTCCCTCGACATCGGCGGGGATTCCCGAGGGACGATCAGGCCGGACTCTCAGGACGGGCTTCAACGCCCGGGATTCCGTTCGCTTGAGGATTTCGGCGTCGGTCAGCGTCGTGGCCTTGGCTTGGTCGGCCTCGGGCATGAGCGATGTGACGTGCTCGTGGATGCCGGAGAAGAAGTGAACGGTGTAGTTGCGCTCCTGGAGGCGCGCCGTCGGGTCCTGGGGCACGTTCAGCCTCAGGTTCGTCTTGACGCCCGCGGTCAGGTCGGGGGCCTGGGCAATGACGATCGTCGGGGGGTTGCCCGGGTCGGCCTCAAACTCAAAGAAAAGGTAATTGTTCTCCAGCGTCCGGTTGGACGTGAGCGTCCCCTTCAGGGTGAAGGTCTTTTCGTCCGGGGCTCCGTTCTCGTCGAACACAGAGTCGACCCTGAAATCGTCAAACTTGATGTACCCGTCGGCGTAGGAAGCCGTTCCCTTCAACACCGTCGCCCGGTAGTTGTACACCTCCGTGAGCTTCCCGTTCTCGTAGGCTTCGGGGATGACGCCGACCGCCCCGCCGACCGGCAGCACGTCTCCGCCGTGCGTCATGACAAGGCAGATCGCCTGCCCGTGCATCATGGTGGCGCAGGCGGCAAGGGGAAACAGGGATAGGATTCGTTTGATCATGGGGTGTCGGGATGACTTCGATATTCGTGGGGACGAGGAGAAATCAAAGCGCGAAATCGGAATGGCGTCGAACCTTAAAAAGTGCGTTAAGGGGTCCTATGTGCGTGCGGTATACCCTCCATGAGACCGACGCGGCCATCGCGGCGATTTCGAGGGCGCTGGGGTCGCACCTGGCGCTGCCCGACTGGGTGACGCCCCGCTACAATGTCTCCCTTGCCAGCGTCATGCCGGTCGTGGCGTCCGCGGGCATGGGCCCCGAGGTGCGCGCCATGGTGTGGGGATTGGCTGGGCCCAAGCTCATTGCCAACGCTCGGGCGGAGACCGCGGCGCACCTGCCTGTCTTCCGGAGAGGGGTGGAGCGGCGCCGCTGCCTCGTGCCCGCCAATGGGTTCTACGAGTGGCGGACCGAGGCGGGAGTGAAGCAGCCCCACCTCTTCGTCCTGCGCGACGGGGCGCCGTTTGCCTTCGCCGGAATATGGGAACCGGCCGGCGAGGGGCGTCCGGAGACCTACTGCATCCTGACGACCGAACCGAACGAGTTGGTCGCCCCCATCCACAATCGCATGCCCGTCATCCTCACGGGGCCGACCATGCCCCGCTGGCTCGGCAGCGAGCCGCTGGAGGACGGGGAACGCCGGGAGCTGGTCCGGCCCCTGGCGCCGGGACTCATGGCCGTGACGCGCGTGAACCGCTTTGTGAACAGCACGCGCAACGAGGGCCCCAAGTGTCTGTCGGCTCCGGAACTGCCCGCGCAGCTGGAGCTTGGCAATCTGCTGGACGACGGGGGCAAGTAAGCCAGGAATAAACCATGGCCCCGGGCCTCCCACACAAAATGCAGGAAGAGGTCTTTGCCCAGCTGGTCGACTCCCATTACACCGGGCTCTACCGCTATGCGCTCAGCCTGGCGAAGAGTTCTTCCGATGCGAGCGACCTCACCCAGCAGACGTTCTTTGTCTGGGCCAAGAAGGGCCACACGCTTCGCGACCTCAACAAGGCGAAGACGTGGCTCTTCACGACCCTCTACCGGGAGTTCCTGCGCACCAAGCGGCTGAGCGGACGGGTCACCGCCATCGAGGATCTTTCGCCGCGCGAGCAGGAATTCCCGTCCGCAGAGCCCGACCCCATGGCCAGGCTCGACTCCCAGATGGTGATGGAGGCGTTGCAGGAGGTGGATCCGGTATTCCGGGCCCCCCTCACGCTGTTTTACCTCCAGGAGCTGTCCTACCAGGAAATCGCCAACGCGCTCGAGATCCCGATCGGGACCGTGATGTCCAGGCTCTCGCGCGGCAAGGCCGAGCTTCGGGCGTACCTCGCCCGGAGGGCGAAGGGCGGCAAGGTCATCGATTTTCCAAACGCGCAAGGACAACGTCCATGACTACCCAGGAAGCGAAGTTTCTGCTCAGTGCGTACCGGCCCGACGGGAGGGACGCCGTCGATCCGTTTTTTGCCGAGGCCCTGGCCCAGGCACGTTCCGATCCGGAGCTGGCAGCGTGGTTTGCCAGGGAACAGGCGATGGACGCCCGCATTTCCGAAAAGCTCGGCGGGATCGTCCCGCCTCAAGGCCTGCGCGAGTCCATCCTGGCCGGGGCGAGGGCAAGCCAGCCCCGGCGCGAGCGTTGGTTGAGTCCGGTCTGGCTCGCCGCCGCATGCATCGCGATCCTTCTCTCGGCGGCGATCGGCATGCGCCTGCGCTCCACCGCTCCGAACGAGTCGGACCTGGCGCGGTTCGCCCTCAACGATCTTGCCAAGGAGGGCGCTGAGCACGATCCCAACCTGCCGTCCCTGGCCTCCGTGCAGGCCGAGCTCACGAGCCACCCGCTCCCGATTTACCGGAACCTGAACATCGATCCGGCCCGGCTGAGGCAGGACCACTGCAGGGAGATCACGATCGCCGGGCATGAGGTGTTCGAGGTCTGCTTCAAGCACGGCGAATCCTGGTATCACCTGTACATCGCGAGGATGGGCGACTTTTCGCCCTCGGCTCCGACGGGGACCCCGACGTTCGTCGGCCAGAATCTCTTTGCCGCGGCCGCGTGGACCGACGGACAGCGCACGTACGCGCTTGTCACCGACGCCGGCCCGGCGGCCCTCCGCCTGATGTTCGGGTCCTGAGTCAGAGTTCGCCGTCCGGCACGGCGGGGAGAAGGGTCGCCGCGGGATCGGCGCCGACTCGGGCGAGCCAGTCCGAAATCACCGGCTCCCGGCGCTCGTCGTCCGCCGGCCAGGGGGCGGCCACCAGGTCGATCAACCGGTAGTCGCCGGGACCCGACGCCACGAAGTTCCTGGCGTGGAGGTCTGCGACCAGGTACGGGGCGCCGTCGGAGAAGTAGAGCCGCGGATGGTCCCGGTTCGCGCGGAGAAACCTCGAGGGGATCTCGATCAGGCAGGTCGGCAGCGACCGCGACATGTCCTGGTCCTGCGGCAGGGACTCGCCAAACACCTGCTTCGCCACCAGGATCCCCTCGGCGGTGATCGCGGAGACCTCCGTCGGCATGCCCAGCGCGTCGATCAGGAGCAGCTTCTCCAGGAGCGCACGGTAGTCGCCGAGGCCTGCGTCCGCGCTCCAGGTGGTTTCCTCGCCCTGGCCGAAGACGAATTCGCTGCCGACGCTCTTGTGCTCGCGGGGAAGGTAGAACTTGTAGACGGAACCGTCCTCCGGGGCGAGAAAGGCCCAGGCCTCGACGCCGCCCCCGATGCGGATCAGCCGCGGGTTGGACTCCTCCAGCGGGCTTTCGGCGCCTGAGGGGAAGCCGAAGTCCTCCATCCGGCGCAGCGGGAGGAGTTCGCGCAGGTCGCGGATCGCCCTTCCAAGGGCGGTCCATGGCCCCTCGGTACCCTCGAGCAGGCTTACTTCGTCTTCCGCGAGGAGGACGAGATCGCAGTCCGAATCTGGTCGGAGACCGCATTCGTCCGCTGCCGCGCCGAGGCGAGCGAGCGCTTCCAGTCTTCTGCGGTGATCGTCGTGAAGAGAGCGTCGCTCGACGGCGGACGGGAACGCGCGACCCCGGATGAACGTGCGTGTCTGGGTGAAGGGGTCTTGCATGGATCGGCCATGGGCGGAACCTCGGCCAGGCTCAACCATTTGGCAAAAGCTTTTTGTCCACAATCAATTCGCAGAGAGGGGGGGTTAAGTTCAACCGACTTTTAGGCAGGGATGAGGGGCCCGTCCGCGTTTTAAGGTAGGGACGCCCGGCCCGGGCGTCCGGGCATACCCTTGATACCGACGGAGGAAACAAACGCGTTAGGGCCTGCGAATGGCGCTGCAGTCAGCCCGGACGGGCGGGCCGCCCGTCCCTACCTTGTGAACCAAGTCATCCCTTGAGGTTTAGGAATGCGGCCAGCCCCCTCACCGCGCTGGCGACGTCATGGCCGCGGCGGACGCGCCGCGACACGACCGCGAGCTTCCCCCTCTCCCGGTCCGCCTTGGGGTCGACATGGCCGACGATCTCGGTGCCGGAGAGGACTGGCAGCGCGTAGTGCCCGCGCTTCCTTTTCGCGGCCGGGGTGTAGGCCTCCCAGATGTAGTCGAAGTCCCAGAGGCTTCGCGCAAGGCGGCGGTCGTAGACCAGGGGATCCAGCGGCGCCAGCAGCAAGGGGTCATGTCTCGACATTTGACCTGCGAAACGCAGGTCAAATGTCGAGACATGACCCCTTGCTGCTTCAAACAGCGCAACATCCTCCCGCAGGCAGTGCAGAAGCGGACAGCCTTCGACCTCGACCGGCTGGACCAGGTCCTCGACGAGTCCAAGCTCCTTCCTCCTGAGGGTGATCAGCCGGCGCTGGCGCAGCCGGGTCTCCACGACCCACCGGTCGGTCGATTCGGACGGATGGGGCCTGGCCGAGAGGGTTGACGCGGGCAGCACGCGCTCGGGCAGGTCGTACACGCGCCTGAACAAGCGCCGCTCCGAGATCAGCACGCGGGCGTGGGTGAAGAGTTTTTCCAGGACGGTCTTCACCATGCGCCCGTCCGTTCCCCAGGCGGTGACGGCGCGCCCGTCGTCCTTGATCTCATCGGAGGTGAGGGGACCCTTTTCCGCGATATCCCCGAGGATGCGCTGCGCGAGGCGTTCCTCCTTCGCCGAGAGCCTGCCCGCCCAGCCGCGCGGGCTGTTCCGCCTCCTGTGGGCCCGGTCGACCAGATGGGGCCAGGCGCCGATGGGCAGCGCCACGAGCACGCCGACTCCGGGCAGGTAGTGCTCGAGGCCCGGCCTGCCCGGGCCGTACAGGTAGGCATGGAGGTCGCCCTCGCGGTACCCGGCGACGCGGTTCCTCAGGATGAGGTCGTGCATCCTCCCGCAGACATTGATGGGATCGATCTGCACATAGCCCTGGTGTGCGAGCGCGCTTGCCACGTCGGGCGCATGGGATTCAAGCAGCTGCGCCCGGCGCACGAACGCCCGGGCTGCTTCGCGGGTCACCTTGAGGGGTGCGCTGGGCACGGTCCGGCTTTGTGGAGGAACGCCGTAGCTGCGTCAAAGGCTAGTGTTGGAATTGTGGTTCTGTTTCACGGGAGATGGGTAGGGACGCCCGGCCCGGGCTTCCGGGCAAACCTTTGATACTGACGGAGACGACAACGTGTCTGGGCCTGCGAATGGATCTGCAGTCAGCCCGGACGGGCGGGCCGCCCATCCCTACCTTCCTGCCAGAAGTTGCTTCCCGTGGATCGGGCCTGCTGCTTTGTTCAGGCCATGGACACCCGGGCAAGGCTCATCGAAGCGCGCGAAAGACTCGATTCCAAGGACCTGGAGGGGGCCATGGCCGTGTACGACGAGGTGCTCGCCGCGGATGGCGACGGCGAGGGTGTCCTGGCGACGATCTCAGGCGACCTCGGCGCGACCGGGCACATTCCGGAGGTTGTCGACATCCTGGCTCCGCTCTACGATCCCGGCAGGCACGGACCTGCCGCGGGGATCAACCTTCTCCAGGCCTATCTGGAACTGCGGGACCCTGATGCCGCGCGCCACATGCTGGACCTGCTGCTGGCCCTCAACCGGCCGGAATTGGAGGAGCGGCTTCTGGGCTTCGAAACCGCCATCGCGGAGATGACCGACGAGCGGGTGGGGGACATGACCACGCCCAGGCCGCCGGTGGTTCGAGGGTCGCTGGAGCCCCATGTGCCCGTGGCGCGCGCCAGCCTCGCCAGCATCAGCAAGCCGATCTGGTTTTACGGGCTCGAGGAGCTGGCTGCCGCCATCCTGCCGGCCAAGGAGGGGAAGCTGCGCCGTATCGCCTTTGCCCAGCTCTCCGTGGAGGGGGTGTACGAGGATCCGGCCCGGGCGGGAACGGAACCCGAGGACGAGTTTGCGCGCCTCGCCCGCTCGATCCCGCTCTGGCTCGCCGAAACCTTCTATTTCTCGCCGGCGTACCTGCCCGTTGCCGCGATCGCCTTGGTGAAGGAGGCCGACGGGGTGTCGTTCCCGTTGGTTCTGGACCGCGAATGGACCGAGGAAGAGGTTCGCCGCCTCGTCGAGTCGACGACCGAGGGCCTCGACTACGTGATGACCGGTGTGCTCACCCGGAACGTCGGCGAGCACCAGCTGGTCATGAAGGTCTGGGAGGTGAGGAAGCTGAGGGTGCGTAAGGAGTTCAGCGCGAATTGGACGCTGGGGACAGCGGACACGGCCCTTGCGAACCTGGAGAAGGAGATCTGCCGCTTCATGGAGTGTGCTCCGTCCCCGGCCCGCGGCGGCGTGCCGTACGCTGCGCCGGCGTCGCCGCGCGCCTGGCTCGAACTGCTCGCGTCGTCGATCGGATTGTTCATGGCGGCGAAGGGCATCTTCCCGAAGGGCGTGCTCGCCCCCCTTGGGCCCGTGTGCGAGGCCATGGCCGCAAGGGCCTCAGATTCGGCGATCGCGTCGCTCGCGTGGCTCACCCTGCTCTCCCGCGCCCGCGCGCTGGCCCTCCTGCCGGAGGCTCCCGAGCCGGCGCTCGCCGCAGACCCCGTTGTGGCCCGGGCAAGGACACTTCTGTAAGGCTAAGGGGTCAGGTTGTACACTGTACCCTCCG
>CAZGOX010000032.1:0-2317 GCA_964527955.1 uncultured Opitutaceae bacterium
GGGTACTTCTTCGCGTTCGCCGCCATCTTCGCCTCCACCGCCGCGGCCACGTCGAGGTCCGTGGCGTTCGCAAACTCCAGCGCGTAGATCACGACGTCGGCCAGCTCCTCGGCGATCTTGGCCCGCTTGGCCGGGTCGCGCGAAATTCCAAAGGACTGCTCGGGCGCGGCCCAGAGGAAATGCTCCATCAGCTCGGCGGCCTCGGCCGCCAAGGCCATGCTGAGGTTCTTTGGGGAGTGGAACTGCTCCCAATCGCGCTCGCGCGCAAACGCGAGCACGCGGGACTTAAGTTCGGCGATGGGTGTGTCGAAGTCGGTGAGAGCGGCCATGCCTCAAGCTTGGCCGGGCCCTGCGGCGCGGGCAAGCAGGGCCTTAAGACACGCCAGGTTTCAGTTTTCCATTACTTCCCACTTGGCACAAAGCCTGCATTGTGCATCTTCCGTAATCGTTCCATGAGCCGGCCCCACAAACATCTGCGCAGCATCGCTGGCACTTCGCACACGAAGGCCCGCGTTTGCTTTGGCTGCGCCCAGATGCGTCCGGTCTCCATCCAGCAGTGGAACACCAAGACCGGCCTGGGCCTCCCGGCCTGAACTTCCGCACCAAGCGGAAAACTTCAGCCCCCTGGAGCCCGGCGGCCAAAAGCCCCCAGGAGGCTGCTGCCTTTTCCCACCATGCACACGATCATCCAACCATCACGTCTCGACCGCCGCAAGGGCACCGCAACAACGGCGCCAGCCGCCGCCTTTCGCAAGCCCAACTATGACTGCCGCGAAATGCAGGATGCCGTCAAGCTCGTGGTCTATGTGCCGGGGGTCGGCGCATCGGGCGTCGACATCGAGGCGCGCGGGCCCGATCTCCTGGTCACCGCCCGAAAGACCCGCTTCGTGCGGGTGAACTGGACGGCACTGCACCTGGAGGGGGCGCAGCTTGACTACAGGCTGCGCCTCAGGCTGGGCACGGGTTTCGACTACGCCTCGATGGATGCTGAAATCCACGACGGAGTCCTGACCGTGACCCTGCCCAAGCGCGCGGCCGATCCGGCCGCCGCGCCGGTGTCGTGGGAACGCGTCGCCTGATCAGGAGTGCGGCGTAGTACTACGCATTTCGTGAAAAAAATGTCGCCATGCGCGGCACCCGTCGCGTTTTTCGATGTCGGAAGCGACACCTTATGCCATTCATCATCCCATTTTACCGCAGGAGCCTGCCGCCCGATGTGCCCGCCATCGTGCAGTCGGTGGTTCCGCAGACCCAGGCGGTCCCGCAGAACCGTCCCGTCTTCAAGGCCCCTCCACTCAAGGTCCAGCCGCCTTCCGCCAAGGCGATCAAGTTCAAGGCGGAGATGCGCGACAGAAACCGCGCCGTCTGACCGGGTCCGCTAGCGGGCCCTCGCGGGCTTGGGTTCGCGGACGAGCCACATCAGCCTCGACTGCGCCCCGGGGGCGAGCGCGAGGATCTCGGCCAGTTCGCTCAGCATGGGCGCTGCCTCCAGCTCGAATCGCCACGGGGGATTGAGCACCATCAGGCCGCAGCCCTCGATCCCCACGGCTCCGGGATTGATCGACAGTTCCGCCGTGATTGTGGGTGGCAAAGCCTGGTCGCCCAGCTTTCGGAAGAATTCCCCGGCGCCGGCCCGGGCCGTCAGAGGATACCAGACCGCATAGACGCCGGCGGGAAACCTCTTTAGGGCGTCCCGCAGCGCCCCGGCGATCCGGGCCCACTCGTCCTTTTTCTCGTAGGGAGGGTCTATCAGCACAAGGGCCCTCTTTTCCGGAGGGGGAAGCATGGCCCGCAGGGCCACGTAACCGTCCATGGCATGTACCGAGACCTTCTTCTCTCGGGCAAAGCTCCGGTCCAGGGCCTCGTGGTCCTCCGGATGGGCTTCGCAGAAGGCCAATCGGTCCTGCGGCCTGGCCAGGCGCAGGGCCAGCGCCGGCGAGCCGGGATAGAATCGCGGCCCGGCGGGCCCTCCGGCGGACCGGTTGAAGTCCCGGACCAGCCCGAGGTAGTCCCTGAGCTGTGCGTTCTTTGGCTCGCGGGACCACAGGCGGCCGATTCCGTCCGGCCACTCGGGCTTGCGCTTCAGGGAGTCGCCGCGGGACGCCCGCCCGAGGTCGTAGCCCCCCCTCCCCGCGTGGGAGTCGAGCACGAGGATCCCGGCCTCCTTTCGCTGGAGCGCCCGGATCAAGAGCACGAAAAGCGCGTGCTTCGTGACGTCCGCGAAGTTGCCCGCGTGGAAATGATGACGGTAGTTCATGTTGTGGGCCGCCGCGATCATGCCCGCCGGGACGCTCCGGGCGCAACTGGAACATTCTAG
>CAZGOX010000032.1:2417-16464 GCA_964527955.1 uncultured Opitutaceae bacterium
ATTGATTTTCAAGTGGCTATCCGCAGTGCCGATTGGCGAGGATCCCGCGCCATGCCCGAGGAATTCACCAGAATCATTTCCGACCTGCATTATGGCGAGCATGCCAGCCGCGTGCGCAGCCTGACACAGCTGCGCCCCCTGCTGGGCGACGCCGCGGCCGTGGTGCTGAACGGCGACACCATGGACACGCGCCCCGGGCCCGACCCGCTGTTCACTGCGCGGTGCCGGGCGGAGGTTCGGGAGTACTTTGAAGCCGCATGCCACCAGGTGACCTTTGTGACCGGGAATCACGATCCCGACATTTCTCCGACCCATTACCTCGATCTGGCCGGCGGCAGGGTCTTCGTGACCCACGGGGACATCCTTTTTGACGACGTGGTGCCCTGGAGCCGGGACGCTCCCGCGCTCCGCGCGCGGATCCGGGAGGCGCTCGCCGCGCTGCCCCGCGGCGCAGGCCGGTCGCTCGAGGAGCGGCTCCTGGTGTATCGCCAGGTGGCCCTCACGGTCGTCCAGCGGCACCAGTCCGAGCAGCACGGGCTCACGTACGCGATCAAGATGGCCGGCGACTCCGTTTGGCCCCCTTGGAGGATCCTGCGGGTGCTGGGCGCCTGGCACCACCTGCCGAGGCGTGGCGCGGCGATGGTCCGCGAACACCGGCCGAAGGCCCGGTTCTGCCTGCTGGGGCACACGCACCACCCCGGGATCTGGAGGGCCGCAAGCGGCACGGTGATCATCAACACGGGCGCCCTCTGCTTCCCGTTCAAGGCCTTCGCCGTGGACCTCAGCGCCACGCGGCTTGTCGTGCGCAGGATCGTGCCCCGGGGGGACGAGTTCCGGATTGGGCGCAAGATCATCGAATTCCGGCTGGGGTGACCAAGAAGGAGCGGGCCGCATCTTCATTTCGTAGGTCAGCGAGCTTGCTCGCGCCTTTCTGAGCGCGAGCAAGCTCGCTGACCTACTTACCCATTGCACATTTTGGTTTTTGCTTCAGGGTTGAACGTTCTGCACTCGACAACCCATCATCCCCAACAACTCCATGGGCACAGAATTCGGCTGGTGGACGCGCGATCCCGAGCAGGGCAAGTTCCAGGTGCGCGCCCGGGTGCATGGGGGGAATGTGGCCTGGGAGCGCAAGCAGGGGCACTTCACCTCGTGGCTGGATCACGCGCCGACCGCCGAGGACTGGGACCGGCTGATGTCGGAGGCAGAAAAGCGGGTGCCCCGGAGGCTTCTCTCCCCGAAGCAGTTCGCCGCCATCAAGGACCTGCGACCCAGGGACTGACAACTTTATGAGACTGATTGACCTAAACCGCGACGGCGGCATCGGCGCGAACTCGCTGTACGTGAAGGTGGGCGAGCTGAATGTGCTCGTCGACTGTGGCCTGCACCCCAAGAAGGCCGGCCGGGGCGCCACCCCGGACCTGTCCCCCCTGAGGGGCAAGCATCTCGACCTGATCGTCATCACCCACTGCCACCTGGACCACATTGGAAGCCTGCCCGTGGTGATGCGTGAGCACCCAGAGGCGGCGGTCGTGATGACGACCTCGAGCCGCATGCTGATCGAGCGCATGCTGCACAATTCCGCAAACGTGATGCTGCGCCAGCGCGAGGAGGCGAACATCCCGGACTATCCCCTCTTCACCCACGATGACATAGACCGCTGCGCAAAGCGCCTGGTCGGCCTCCAGTTCGGGCACCCCAAGCGCTTTCACGGTGCGAAGGACGAGATCGAGGTGACCTTCCATCACGCCGGCCATGTGGTCGGCGCGGGCGGTGTCGAGATCCGGCACAAGGAGCGGGCCATCTTCTTCACGGGAGACGTCATGTTCGAGGACCAGCGGACCCTCAGGGGCGCGATGTTTCCGTCCGGCCACTTCGACACGCTGGTCATGGAGACGACGAGGGGCACCACCGAACGGCCCGCCCACAAGCGCCGCGGCCTGGAGATGGCCCGGCTGATTTCCGGGATCAACGAGACCATAGGGCGTGGGGGGTCGTTCCTCATCCCGGTCTTCGCGTTGGGCCGCATGCAGGAGATCCTGGCGATCATCCACGACGCCCGGCGCTTCGGGCGGCTCGTGGAGTGCCCCATCTACACCTCGGGCCTCGGCATGGACCTCGTGGACTACTTCGACGAGATCGGCCGCAAGACCAAGCACGTCCAGTTCAGCCGCAGCATCCTCAAGGACCTGAAGGTGCGCCCGCTCCCCCGGAAGCTCAAGGCGGGGGAGGATCCGGGCCAGCGGGCCCTGTACCTCATCAGCTCCGGGATGCTCGTCGAGCGCACTCCCAGCTACACGATCGCCTCCGGCCTTCTGGGTCACGCGCGCAACACGATCGGCTTTGTCGGCTACTGCGACCCGGATACCCCCGGCGGGGCCCTGCTCGCCGCCGAGCACGGATCGACCTTCGTCTTCGAGACGGCGCACGTGAAGACCAAGGTGAAGGCCCACATCGACCGGTTTGAGCTGAGCGGCCACGCAGACCGCGAGGAGCTGCTGGAGTTCGCCATCCAGACGGGCGCCCGGAGCATCGTCCTCACCCACGGGGATCCTGCCGCGAGGGCGTGGTTCGCCGGCCAGCTTGCGGCCCATATCCCCAAGGCCAAGGTCCTGGACCCGGTCCCGCTGAAGCCCTATCAGGTCTGACGGTAGTTGGCGGCGGCAAGCTCGACCAGCCGGGCGAAGACCGCCGGGCCTCCCGCGATGAACACGATCCGCTTCATCCTTAGGTCGAACTGGCGCATGGGGAAGACCTCGCCGTTTAGGAACGCTATCTGGGCCCCCGCGGCGCGGCACAGGGGGACCGCGGCGGCGATGTCCCAGACCTTCACGTTGTAGTCCACCGTGCCGTCAAAGAGGCCGGCGGCAACATAGGCCAGGTGAAGCGTCGCGCTGCCGAGCCCCCGGATCTTGAAGCTGTTCAGCACGCTGTTCGCAAAGGGGAGCAGCGCCTTGTTGAAGGGGCTGTGAAAGCCGATGATGCTCTCGGCGTGAGGCGCTGCCACCGTCGCGCGGGCCTCGCGGTCGCCGTCCCGCATGCCGAAGCCCGGCCCTCCGCGCATGAGCACCCGGCGGCCCATGTCGTACACGACGCCGTAGACGGGCTCGCCGTGCTCCAGGAGGGCGAGCGAGATGGCGCACTGCGGGACTCCCAGCGCGAAGTTGTTGGTCCCGTCGATGGGATCGAGGACCCACGAGAATCTCGACGTCACGGGGATGGGCGAGCCCGTGTCGGCCAGCTCCTCGCTGAAGTACTGGTCGCCCGGGAACTTCGCCTCGAGCTCCTTGAAAAGGTTCCTGGAGATGGCCAGGTCGGCCGCCGTCACGCGCGATCCGTCTCCCTTCCATTGGCTCTCCACGCGCCCGAACTGCTCGTGCATGAACCCCGTCTGGGCGGTCACTGCGGCCTGGGCGGCCTCCACGCGGGACAGGAGTTCAGGCGTCGTAGTCATAAAGCTTTGGATCGCGGTGCCCCTTCCCGCGCGGCCCGTCCCCGGAACCCAGGGCGTCCTCCAGCGAGTCGGGGTCGGCGCCTTCCTCCAGCTTGCGCACGACCTCCTCCGTTTCGCCGTCCATCCGTTCACCGGTGAGTTCCGCCATCCTGCGCATCATCCGGCCCATGGCCTTGGGGTCGTTCTCGTCCACGTTTGCGAATTCCCCTTCCATGGCGCTCATGGCGGCCTCCATCCGGGCGTCCTCCGGCCCCCCGCCCGGGTCGGCGTCCGCCGCTCCCGCGGCGGCGGGCTCGTCCCTCTTCTTCCCCACCACCGAAAAGGCCGAAAGCATCTTCACCATCCTGAACGCCGGATTGTCGGGGCACTTCGGCACCGTCCTCCCCTGCGCCAGCGTCTTGGCGTAGAACTGGTAGATCCTGTTGTTGTCCGGGCTGTAGTACTCGTAGATCGGCATGGGCCTATTTTCTCGCCTCCAGCCATTTCGTCACGTCGGCCAGAGGCAGGCAATTCAGGACATTCGCCGGCGTGAGCCAGCCCTTCCGGGCCGAATTCACCCCGGCGCGGACGAACCGGAGCCCATCCACGTCGTGCGCGTCGGGATTGATCGAGCACAGGGGCACCCTTCCCGAACCCGCCGGCCCGGCGGCCTTTCTCCAGAGGCGCCAGTCCATGTCGAGACGGTAGGGGTTCGCGTTGAGCTCGATCACCACGTTGTTGGCGACGGCCGCCTCGATGATGCGGGCGGAATCCACGCGGTATCCCTCGCGACGCAGCAGGAGCCGGCCGGTCAGGTGGCCGAGCATGGTCGCCCGGCGGTTTCCCACGGCGCGCAAAATCCGTCCGGTCATGGTCTCCTCGTCCTGGGTCAGGGCGTTGTGCACGGACACCACGACGTAGTCGAGCTGCTCCAGCACCCCGTCGTCAAAGTCGAGCCTCCCGTCCGCGTGGATGTCGCATTCCACTCCGGCGAAGAGGTGCGTCCTGAAGCGGCGCGAGGCGTTGAGATCCCGTATCTCCCGCACCTGCCGGAGAAGTCGTGCCTCGTCCAGCCCGTTCGCCTGGAAACTCGACTTCGAGTGGTCCGCGATTCCGAGGTACTCCCATCCGAGCGCTTCGGCGGCCGCCGCCATCTCGGCGAGCGTGTTGCGCCCGTCCGACGCCGAGGTGTGGTTGTGAAACGCCCCGCGCAGGTCGCCCAGGGCAACCAGCCGGGGAAGCTCACCTTTCTCCGCAGCCTCGATCTCGCCGAGGCCCTCGCGCAGTTCCGGCGGGATGTCGTGCAGCCCGAGGAGGCCAAACAACGCGGCCTCGCTTCGGGCGGTCGCGCCGGTGTCCGCAGCGGGCGCCCCCTTTTCACCCAGGACCTTCTCCTTCACGGTCTGCCCGCTCCCGGCTGGGACGAGGCCCCACTCGCTCAGGCTGAACCCGCGCGAGAGCGCGCGCTGCCGCATCTGCACATTGTGGTCCTTGGAACCCGTGAAGTGGTGCAGCGCAAAGACAAACTGGTCCTCCGGCACGATCCGGAGGTCGGCCTGGAGGCCCGTGTCGAACCGGACGCTTGCCTTGGTGTCGCCGCGGGCGGTCACCTCCTTCACCTGGGGCAGCGAGGCAAACCACTCGACCACCGGGCCCGCCTCCGCAGCGGCGACCAGGAAGTCGAGGTCGCCCACGGTCTCCAGCCCGCGGCGCAGGCTGCCCGCCGCCTCGGCGCGCAGGACGCCGGGAAGGTTTCGCAGCCCCTGCACGATGGGCTCTGCGATCTCCCAAGCCTCCCACCAGAGGCGCCTCTTCCCGTAGGCCTCCCGGTTCCTGACGCCCGAGAGGATCTTGGCCTGGGTCTTTTCGCCGAATCCGTCGAGTTCGGCCACCTTTCCCTCCTCGCAGGCCCTGGTCAGGGCCGCGACGTCGGAAATCCCCAGCCTGCTGTGGAGCGCGATGATTTTCTTCGGGCCGAGGCCGGGGATCTGCAGCATCTCGAGAAGCCCCGGCTCCACGGATGCC
Organism: uncultured Opitutaceae bacterium; assembly: GCA_964527955.1. Lineage (GTDB taxonomy): Bacteria > Verrucomicrobiota > Verrucomicrobiia > Opitutales > Opitutaceae > Palsa-1447. The sequence goes on from CAZGOX010000032.1 coordinate 7,876, forward strand.
TTGAGCTTGTCGTAGAACTCAAGCCTCCCTTTCGTATGCAGCTCGGCGATCTTCTGCGCCAGGGCCTGACCGATGCCGGGCACCTCCTCGAGCCCTCCGTTTGCGACCAGGCCCGCCAGCTCCTTCTCCTCGATGGACTCGAGGACCCTGGCCCCGGACCGGTAGGCCCGGACCTTGAAGGGATTTTCTCCCTTCAGCTCGAGCAGGGTCCCGATTTCCTCGAGGATCTCGGCGATTTCGGGCTTGGTCATGGGTCGGGATGGGATAACGATGGAATCTACACGAATGCCCTTCAGCTACCAGCGCACAATCCATTTTGCCGACACGGATGCCGCGGGCGTGGTTTTCTTCGCGAACCTGCTCGCCATCTGCCACGAGGGCTACGAGGAGGCCCTCGCGGCGTCCGGCATCGAGCTTGCCGGGTTCTTCCGTGAGAACGAGGTCATCGTGCCGATCATCTCGAGCGAAGCCTCGTACCTGCGCCCCCTCGCGGTGGGCGACAAGGTCCGTGTGATCGTCGACCCCTCCCCCCTCGGGGAGGACTCGTTCGAAGTCCGGTACGAGATCGTGAAGGAGGGGCCGCACGGCGGCAAGGCGGCGGTCCGCGCCTCCACGAGGCACGTGTGCATCGACGCCAAGACCCGCAGGCGCATGGCCCTGCCAACGCGCCTCGGGGCCTGGGCGGGCGTCAAAACTCCGGCGTGAGCGTCGTGCTGCTGCCGGGCTTGACGATATAGTCGTCGCCCGTGCTCCAGGTCTCGTCGTTGAGCAGGAACTTGAAGACGACGGGCCGGTTGGTGACAAGCAGCGAGATCGTCCAGCGATCGACCGTCGTGCAGCCAAGCGGCACCCCCTTTTCCCAGTTCAGGCCCGGGCCGTCGCCGCGGATAAAGAGCGTGTTGCCGAAGCCGACATCGATCTGGGCCGTGATGATGGTGGCCGCGGGCGGGGCCGCGACGATGACAAGGTCGTCACTCCGGGTCTTGGCCGCCGTGGGCGGCGCCGCTTTGACGCGGGGAACACCGGTGGATTTTGGCGCCGGGGCGGGCGCGGGAGCGGCCGGGGTCGCTGGGGTGCGCGACTTGGCGGTCGTTTTTGTGGATGTGGTCTTTTTCATGTAGGATCGTTGGTTGCAGGGATGAGATACCCCCCCCAGACAACACCTAGAAAGCAAGAGCAGGGCCAAAGCGCAAGGTGCGGGCTGTTAAAGTTGCACGACGTAAGCTGCCATTATAGACGTGATTCCCGGGCGGGGTTACAGCTTAACCGCCTTGTGCCCGCCACTTTGCGAGGGCGGCTCCCGTGAGCGACCGTCCTTCGGCCTCGATGTCCGACCGCGGGCCGGAAAAAACCAGTTCTCCACCGTCCGCCCCGCCTCCGGGCCCAAGGTCGACAATCCAATCGGCCAGGTTGACGACCGTCAGGTTGTGCTCGATCACGATGATCGTGTTGCCGGCGTCCCGGAGCTTGAACAGGAGGTCCATGAGCCGCTGGATGTCGACCCAGTGCAGGCCCGTGGTCGGCTCATCCAGAATATAGAGGGTCTGTCCCTGCTGCCTGCGGCTGAGCTCGAGGGAGAGCTTGATCCGCTGGGCCTCGCCCCCGGAGAGCGTGGTCGCCGGCTGCCCGAGCGCGAGGTAACCCAGGCCGACGGCCTCGAGCGTCGCCAGCTTGTCGAGGACCCGGGGAATATTGCGAAAAAGGACGATCGCCTCGCGGACGGTCATCGCGAGCACGTCCGCGATCGACTTCCCGTGGAAGAGGATCTCGAGCGTCTCCCGGTTGAACCGCCGTCCGGCGCAGCTCGGGCAGGGAGCGTAGGCCTCGGCCAGGAACTGCATGTCCAGCTTGATCACGCCGTCGCCCTCGCACCGCTCGCATCTCCCGCCGCGCACGTTGAAGGAGAACCGGCTTGCCTTGTAGCCGCGGATGCGGGCCAGCGGGACCTTGGCGAAGAGGTCCCTCAGCAGATCCAGCAGCCCCACGTAGGTCGCCGGATTGGACCTCGGGCTCCTCCCGATCGGCTCCTGGTCGACCTGCACGAGCTTCTGGAAGAACTCGAGGTTCTCCACGTGGCGGTGGCGGCCCGGGATCGTCGTTGCGCCGTTCAACTTGCGCGCCGCCGCCGCCGCGAGGATGTCGTTCACGAGCGTGCTCTTTCCCGAGCCCGAGACGCCGGTCACCGCCGTGAGCAGCCCCACCGGAAATCGCACGTCGATCCCCCGCAGGTTGTGCTCGCGCGCCTCGCGCACGGTCACCCAGGCCCCGTCGGGCGACCTGGCCGCGGCCTCGCGCGTGACGGTCACCGCCCGGGAGAGGTAGGGCCCGGTGACGGAATCCCGGGCGGACTGCCTCGCGCACTGGGCCGGGGTTCCCTGGAACAGCAGATGGCCCCCCTCGACGCCGGCCCCCGGGCCCAGCTCTATGATCTCGTCCGCGGCCAGAAGCGTCTCCTCGTCGTGCTCCACGACGACGACCGTGTTCCCGCGGTCCCGGAGCGCCCGAAGCTGGGCAAGCAGCCGCTCGTTGTCGTGGGGGTGGAGGCCAATGCTCGGCTCATCGAGGACGTAGATCACGCCGATCAGCCCCATGCCGAGCTGGGTCGCAAGGCGCACGCGCTGGGCCTCTCCCCCGGAGAGCGTGCCATAGTCGCGGTCGAGGGTCAGGTAACCCAGCCCCGTGTCGAGCAGGAAGCGGAGCCTCTGGACAATGCCGGTCACCACCTCGGCAAGCGCCTCGGTCTCCGGCATCGAGGCCGCGAGCCTGCCCGCGAGCTCGTGCGCGGCGGCCACGTCGAGCGCCATGAATTCGGGAAAGGACGCCGACCCGGGGCCCGTCCCCACCCTGACCGCCCTGCTGCGCGCATTCAGCCTCGCGCCGTGACACTCGGGGCAGTCCCCGCCGACCATGAACGTCGACAGCCGCGCCCGGAATCCCTCGCTCTCGGTCAAACGGAAGCTCTCGTCGAGATCGCCGATGATCCCGGCGAAGGCCTGGGCCCGGGCCTCGCGCATGCGGCGCAGCTTGAACGCGAACAGCCTGTCGCCGGCCCCGTGGAGCAGCATCTCCCGGGTCTCCGCGGGAAGGTCCTTCCACGGCTTGTCGGGGTCGAAGGGAAGCTGTTCCGCGAGCTGCTTGAGCAGGGCGTTGTGCTTGATGATCAGGTTCTTTCCGCCGATCCGCCATGCCTTGATGGCGCCACCCCGGACGGACTTGTCCGGATCTGGGACGAGTAGCTCGGGCACGAAGCGCAGCTTCCGGCCGAGTCCGCCGCAGGTGGGGCACGCACCTTCGTTGTGGTTGAAGGAAAAGTGCCGGGGGGTCAGCCGGTCGAAGACATCCCCGCAGATTTCGCAGGCGAGCCGCTGGCTCAACTGCAGCTCCCTCCACGGGTCCTCCTGGGTCTTCTGCGCAAGGACGAGCGCCCTGTCCCTGCCCTCGCGGAACGCCAGCTCAAGCGAGTCCGCAAGCCTTGATCGCTGGTCGGGGGATGCCACCAGGCGGTCGATGACCAGGTCGACGGCGACCTCCCTGCTCCCGGACTGCAGCAGGTGTGGCTCGTCCAGGCCGTGGACGACGCCGTCCAGCCGGACCCTCTGGAACCCGCGCTGGCGCAGCCGTGGCAACTCATCGCGGAGCACGCTCGGCTTGGCCCTGAGAAACGGGGCCAGGAGCATGATCCTCTCGCCCGGGCAGTCCGCAAACACCCTGCCGACGTTGTCGTCGAGCGACCTCTGGACCACGCGGCCCCCGTCCTTCGGGCACCTCGCCTCCCCGCCGAGGGCCCACAGCAGCTGCGCGTAGTCGGCGATTTCCGTCACGGTCGCAATCGTGCTCCTCGGGGAACTGCCTCCGGTCCTCTGCTCGATGGCCAGGACCGGGGAGAGCCCGTGGATGTAGTCGACATCGGGGCGCTTCAGCTGCCCCAGCAGCTGGCGGGCGTAGGTCGAAAGGCTCTCCATGTACTTGCGGTACCCCTCCGCGTAAAGGGTGTCGAAGGCCAGGGACGACTTTCCGGATCCGCTCGGTCCCGTCACCACCACGAGCTTCCCCCTGGGAATCCGCAGGTCCAGGTTCTTGAGATTGTGTTCGCGGGCTCCTTTTACGTGAATGTGGGTCGAAGCCTGCATGGCGGAAACAAGCAGCTTACGCAAAAGCGGCCCCCGTCAAAGCAGGAAGCAATTTATTCCATGCGACTTTCGCACCTAGCCTGGTCCCTTCCCCTGCTCTGCCCTGCGGCGCAGGCGGCCAGCCATCTGGCGCTGGGCGACAACGAGCAGCTCACCTACCACGTCTCGTGGGTTGTGCTTCCCGGGGTCGGCTCGATCGAGATTTCCGCACACACCGCGGTCGATCCGGCGACGGGCGCCCCGTGCCTGAGGGTCGACACCAGCACGGCCACGGTGGGCCTCGCCCACCTTCTTCTTCCGTTTGAGGCCCGTTCGGAGTCCCTCTTCGACACCGCCAGCGGGCGCCTGCTCTCCCTCGACGAGCACAGCGTCACCCGCACGAAGACCAACAACCACCGGGTGCAGTTCGACTATGCGTCCGGTGCCGCCTGGTACACGACCCCGCTGGTTTCCGCGCCACGGCGCAGGCTCGCGCTCCCCGCCGGCTTCCCCACCGACCTGATCACGAGCCTTCTCACCGCCAGGACCTGGAACCTGAGGCCCGGCCAGACCCACGACGCGCTCGTTCTTTTCAACGACGACTTCTACCAGCTGACGATCCACGCGATCGCGTACGAGGAAATCGGCACGCCGCTGGGAACCTTCCGCACGCTGGAGCTGGAGCCCCGCATGGACAAGACGCCCCCCAAGGGCATGTTCCGGCGCGGCTCGCGGGCCCGCGTCTGGATCACCCAGGACGCCCGCCACCTGCCGGTGCGATTCGAGGTCGAGTTCAAATTCGGCACAGGGATCGCCACCCTGGTCTCGTACACGCCCCCTGGGCAGGCGCACGGGGGAAAGAGCCTGCCGTGAATCCCGGGTCCGGTCCGGTGGACGCCGCGGCCTCCAAGGCCGACCTGCGCCGGAGCCTCTCCCTCTGCGTGGCGGAGGGGCTGGTCGCGATGCCCATCGTCACGATGTCCCTCCCGGTGAACCTCTTTCTCACCGCGCTCGTCATCCGCGCCTTTCCCCTCTCGAACCCGGTCATCGGGATCTTCTGCGCCCTCCCCTTCGTCGGGAACTTCGTGCAGATCTTTGCCGTCCCGCTGCTCGCGCGCTGGCAGCCCCCGAAGTCCCAGACGGTCCTCTTTGAGCTGCTTCACCTCCTTTCGTGGGTGGGGCTGGCGTTCCTTCTCCCGCTGCTTCCCCGCGGCACACCGGGGGCGGCGGGACTGGGGCTGATCACCTGGTTCCTGGTCTCCAGCGTATTCTCGGCGATGGCCGGGGTGAACTGGAACTCATGGATCGAGGAATGGGTGCCCGCGCGTCTCCGCGGAAAGTTCTTCGGGCGGCGCAACCGCCTGCTCCAGTTCTCGGCCCTGGCATTCCTCCTCGCCGTCGGATGGGCCCTCGGCCGGTGGGACTACTCGGTGCCGGCGTTCCAGGCGATCATCGCCGGGGCCGTGGCGCTGCGGTGCTTTTCCATCCGCTGGCAATGGATCAGCCCGACCCGCACGATCCGCCACGTCCAGCCCCCTGCCGTCTCGCTCCGGCGCCAGCTCGGCATCCTGCGCAGGTCCGGCTCCCTGCTGATCTTCGTCGGCTTCGGCTGCGTGTGGGCGTTCGCGACCTATTGCTTCGGGCCGTTCTACCAGGTCTTCATGTTCGAGCAGACGAGGTTCTCCGCCTTCGAGGTGGGAGTCACGGCCACCCTCTCGCAGCTCGGCGGCGCGCTCTCCCTCCCTGCCTGGGGCCAGCTGCTGGACCGCTACGGAAACAAGCCGGTGATGGTGTTCTCCCTCCTCCTCTGGCAGATCCCCAATTTCTTCTGGTGCTTCATCACGCCGGAGAACAGCGCCCTCCTGTACGTGCTCTGGACCTGGGCCGGGGCGACCAGCGCGGGCTTCGTGCTTGGCCAGTTCACGATCCTGCTGCGCCTGATCCCGCTCGAGGCCAAGAATCTCGCGATCGGCTTCAACCTCGCGGTGACATCGATCTTTGCCGCGGTGGCGCCCGTGGCCGGAGGGTGGATGCTGCAGGGAGGCATCGCCCGGTTCGGCGACGCCCTCGCCGTCTACCACGCCTGTTTCCTGGTGCAGCCGATCCTCGTCCTGGCGGGCGCCTTCCTGCTGCTCCGGGTGCACGAGCCAGCGGCCGAGCCGTTTTCAACCCTCGTCGGCGCCATGCGCAATGTCCGGACCCTCGGCGGCGTTTTGGGGCTGAGTTTTCTCACAAACTACGTCTTTGTGAAACCGCCGCACAAGGGTCCCACGCCGTGAATCCCAAGCAACAACCCATCCTGACGCTCACGGGAAACCTGCTCTGGGAGCGGACCCTGGTGTTTCGCGACTGGGCGCCCGGCCTCACGCAGCGGGCCTTGTCCGAGACCTTCCAGGTGGGCGGCAAGGGGATCAACGTGTCGCGCATGCTGGACCGCCTGGGCCTGCCGAACAAAGCGCTCGTCTTCACGGGAGGGGCAACCGGCGCGGAGTGCGAGGCATGGCTCCGGGAACAAGGCGTGGACCTGCGCGCCTTTCCCGCCGGCCGGCCGACCCGGATCGGCGTCGTTGCAAGGGGGGGCGCACAGCCCGAGACCACCTTCCTCGGGCCCGACGCGTCCCCCGGTGCCTCAGGCATTCGCGCCTGCGCGGACTTCCTGGACGCGCAACCCGATGGATGCCTCCTCGCCGTCTGCGGCAGCCTGCCCGGTTGGGCCGGCCCGGACTTCGATCCGCTTAAGGCGGCCCTGGACCGTTGGATCCTCCGCGGAACCCTCGCGGTCGACACCTACGGCGCGCCGCTTGCCTGGTTTGCCGAGCGTCCGGTCGCCCTGGTCAAGGTCAACCGCATGGAATTCGACGGGCTGTTCGCCCCCGCCGATCGATCCGCCGAAGTCGAGGTTCTCCTCCGTCTCCTGCGCAAGTCCCGGCCCGTCCGCGCGTGGGTCGTGACCGACGGCCCGGGCCCGGTCTGGTGGTCGGACGAGTCCGGCGAGCCGGAGAGCCTGTCCCCTCCCGCGGTGCGGGAGGTATCCGCAACCGGCTCGGGCGACGTCCTCCTGGCTTGCATCCTCTACGCCCAGCAGGAGCTCCGTCTTCCCTTGCGGGACGCCCTCGCCTTTGCCCTGCCCCACGCGGCCGCCAAGGCGACCGAGGCCCGTTGACTCAGAACCGGAAGGACATCCCGGTCCGGAGGCCCGTCTGGTCGGTCAGGTTCACGGTCGACGAGTAGTCGCTGCCGTACGCGTCGTAGATGTGCTCGGTGTATCCGCGGGCGGTCTGGGCAAAGGCGCCAAGATAGAAGCCCGAGGTTTCCGTCAGGTCGTATTCCAGGGTGGCGTCGGCATAGGCGCCCAGCCGGAACACGCTCACGCCGTCGCTCACGACGTCGATGATTGGGGAGCCGAGGGGCGGCTGGAGAAGCTCGGTCGTCGTGAAGCTCGTCCCCGCGTAGATCAGGGCCGGGCCGACGGTGACCACGGCCTTGAGATGGTCGTTGAAGTCGTATTCAACCTGGGGACCGCCGCGAACCGTGAAGTACTCGCCGCTCACCTTGAAGTGGTCGGTGACGAAGAAGGACGATGAGGTGACCGCCCGGTCGACGGGGGTGTTGGAGATCAGGGTCTGGGAGTTCACGGATTCCGTCTCCGTGCCGCCGCCGCTCAAGGTGAGCGTATCCACCGTATGGCTGGGCGAGGAGTACGGGGTGGTTCCGGGAACAGGCAACGGCGCCGGCGTCTGGCCGTAGAGGTTGTAGGTGTCGGTGATCGTCGTAAGGGTCGCATTCTCGCTCAGGTAGTTGGCGCCGTTGATCCCGCTGATGCTCGCGCCGCCAAAGATGCTCCACTTGAGGTGCTTGCCCAACCTGCCCATGTCTATGGAGTTGTAGAGTTCCGCGCCCATTCCGGCCTTCGCGTTGATCCGGTCGGGGCTGATCTGCGGAATATACGCCGAGTAGATGTGCATCTGCATGAAGTCGTCCGACGTAAGCTGGGTGGGGTCGATGAAGGTCCATGTGTTCGTCTTGCCGTCGGCGGCGACAGGCACGGAACCGGAGCCGCTTCCCGTGCCGATCGTGAGCGCGCGCCCATCCGGGTCGACCGCCCCATCGTGGTAGACCCGGTAGATATTCGGCGTGTTGAGGTCGGTGACGTACTCGGGCGCGTACACCTGCCCCGACCCCCGGAAGGTGACCTTGGGCCCCTCCATGAAGCGCAGGCCGTAGTTCAGGGTCGACTTGGGCTGGTAGATGTACTCGTCGAGGTTGTTGAAATCCGGGATTTCGACCGGCGCGGGGGCCTGCTCCTTCTCGTCCGAGTCGTCCTTGGGGGCCCCATACTGGCCATGAACGTGGCAGAGGGCGAAGGCCAGGGAAAATACAACGGGGAGGAAGCGCTTCATGTGGGATACGGAGGCCTTGGACGGCAACAGGGGGAAAAGGTTGCAGGAAAAGGGTGATATCAAGCAAGCCGCATCTGCGG
>CAZGOX010000033.1:0-11382 GCA_964527955.1 uncultured Opitutaceae bacterium
GTTCGCAAAGCCTCACACAGTCGACCTTCGAGGACCCATCCAGAATCCAAATGGACCCAGTACCCCCCGTTAAAGAGGGTTTACAGGTGGGGGCCGTTTTGCTCTGCTCGCACCCCCTCAGCACAAAACCCTTGCATCATGCCCGATCCCGCGACCTCCCCAGGCTCCAAACAGGCAGCCGGTAACCCGACCCCGTCCGCCCCCACCCCGTCGGGAGGCCTCCTTTTGACCGAGGAGCGCCTGCACCGGTTCTGGCTGGACAACCGATCGTACGTCACGCTCCTGTGCCTCTTGGTGAGCCTGGTGGTCCTGGCAAAGTACGGCTGGGAGTACTACCTTTCGCAACAGGAGATCGAGGTGCAGCAGGCGTACTCCGGGGCGACCACGGTCGACCTCCTCCGGAAATTTGCGGCCGACCACCCGAACCACATGCTGGCCCACATCGCGGAGCTTCGGCTCGCGGACCAGGCCTACGCCGCGGGACGTCTTGCGGAGGCCAGGGACGACTATGGGCACGTATCGCTTTTCCTGAAGACAGGCCCCCTGGCCGCCCGGACCCTCCTGGGTCTCGGCGTCTCGCAGATTCAGACCGGGGAAACGGCCGAGGGCGAGGCAACGTTGAAGCGGCTGGCCGACGACAAGACGGTCTACGAGGCCACCCGCGCCGAGGCGGCCTACCAGCTCGCCAGCGCCGCAGCCGCGGCCGGGCGTCATGAGGACGTCGAGAAATACGCGGCCCAGCTCATGCAGATTTCACCGAACAGCCCATGGACGGAGCGCGCCTTTGCGCTCGAAACCGAGACGGCCCCCACCCGCCCGGTCAACCCGCAGGCAATTTCGATCGGTAAGTGACCAAGCCGCTTTCGTACCTCCTGGACTTCGAGAGGCCGCTCCGCGACATCGCGAAGCACTTGGACGAATTGCGGCAGCGCTCGATCGAGACCGGCGAGGACCTGTCCAGGGAAATACGGGCCTCGGAGCGCGGGCTCGAGACCCTGCAGGAGTCGATCTACTCGGGCCTGACTCCCTGGCAGAGGGTCCAGATAGCGCGCCATCCCAAGCGCCCCTACGCCCTCGACTATGTCGCGGCGATCTTTGAGGGATTCCAGGAACTGCACGGGGACCGCCAGTACAGCGACGACCGCGCCCTGGTGGGGGGCCCCGCGTTCTTTGAAGGGCGGCCGGTGATGATCCTCGCCCAGCAGAAGGGCCGGGACACCAAGGAGAAGATCGCCCGCAACTTCGGGATGCCGCAGCCCGAGGGCTACCGAAAGGCGCTCCGCCTCGTGCGCATGGCTGAGAAGTTTGGAATGCCGGTCGTCTCGCTCATCGACACGCCGGGGGCATTCCCCGGGGTGGACTCCGAGGAGCGGCATGTCTCGGAGGCGATAGCGGTCAACCTGCGGGAGATGGCGATGCTCAGGACTCCGTCGATATCGGTGGTCATCGGCGAGGGCGGCTCGGGAGGGGCACTCGGGATTGGCGTGACAGACCGCGTCCTGATCCTGGAAAACAGCTACTACTCGGTCATTTCGCCGGAGGGATGCGCCGCCATTCTCTGGAAGGACGGGGCGGCGGCGCCCCAGGCGGCGGAGGCGCTCAAGCTGAGCGCCGACCACCTGAAGGCCTCGGGCGTGGTCGACGAGGTCATTCCCGAACCGCTGGGAGGGGCCCACAACGACCCCGAGGAGACCGCCCAGGCGCTCAAGGGGGCGCTGCACCGCCACCTGCACGGGTTGGTCGGGCTCGATCCGGACCGGCTGCTCCAGGCCCGCTATGACCGCTACCGCAACCTCGGCGTCTACGAGGAGACCGGTGCGGGCAAGGCCTGATCGCTGACCGCCCGCCAGACCGCAAGGCACCCACTGATCAGGGTGGCCAGCTCCGCAAGGGGCACCATGTTGGGACCGTCGCTGATGGCATGGTCGGGATCGGGATGCGTCTCGATGAAAAGCCCGTTCGCCCCGGCCGCCAGCGCCGCCCTTGCCAGGGGCCCGGCGTACTGCCGCTCCCCGCCGCTGCGTCCTTCGCCCGCCCCGGGCAGCTGGACGCTGTGCGTGGCGTCAAAGACGGTCGGGCATCCATTCCTGGCCATGATCGAAAAGGACCGCATGTCCACGACAAGGTTCTGGTACCCAAACGTGGTTCCCCGCTCGGTCTGCCAGATCTCCTTCGCCCCTCCATGGCGGAGCTTGGCCACGACATTCGCCATGTCGGACGGAGAGAGGAACTGGCCCTTCTTGACATTCACCACCCTCCCGGTGGCAGCCGCGGCAAGGAGAAGGTCGGTCTGCCGGCACAGGAAGGCCGGGATCTGGAGCACATCGCACACTTCCGCGGCGGCCTTGGCCTGCGCAAGGTCGTGCACGTCCGTCAGGACGGGAAAGCCCCATCCGCGCCGCACGACCCCCAGGAGCCGCAGCCCCTCCTCGAGCCCCGGCCCGCGCCCGCCCGCCACCGAGGTCCTGTTGGCCTTGTCGAACGAGCCCTTGAAGACGATCCGAAGCTCGGGATGGGCCTGCCCGATCGAGGCGAGGGCCTCCGCCACCTCGCAGCAGACGCGCTCGTTTTCCAGCGAGCAGGGCCCGGCGATGAGCAGGAGCCTGGCGGGGTCAAATATCATTTTCCCTTTCTCGAGTGCCTGATGGCCGCCGACACGAAGGCCGCAAACAGCGGGTGCGCCTTTGTGGGCTTGGACTGGAACTCGGGATGGAACTGGACGGCGACAAACCAGGGATGGCCCTTGACCTCGATGATCTCGACAAGGTTCCGGCGGGGATTGATGCCGCTGACGACGATCCCGGCCTCCTCGAGGCGGTCGACGTAGGCGTTGTTCACCTCGAAGCGGTGGCGATGGCGCTCGCGGACGACCGACACTCCGTAGGCCTTCGCCGCAATGGTGCCGGGCTTGAGGGCGCACTCGTAGCTGCCGAGGCGCATGGTCGCGCCCTTGTCGGTGATCCTCTTCTGGTCCTCCATCATGTTGATCACGGGATGAGGTGCGCGCAGGTCAAACTCGGTGCTGTTCGCCCCGCGCAGGCCGATGACATTCCTCGAGAACTCGATGACGGCAATCTGCAGGCCGAGGCACAGACCGAAGTAGGGCACCTTGTTCTCGCGGGCGTAGCGGGCCGCGGCGATCTTTCCGCGCGTTCCGCGGTCGCCGAAGCCGCCCGGCACGAGGATGCCGTCCAGCCCCTTGAGCCGCGAAAGCCCCCCCTTGGCCTCAAGGTCCTCCGCGTCGATCCGCCGCACCTTGACCCGGCAGTAGTTTGCGATGCCCGCATGGGTCACCGACTCGTACACCGACTTGTAGGCGTCCTGGAGCTCGATGTATTTTCCCACGACCCCGATGGTGACCTCGTGACGGGGGTTCAGGATCCTCCGGACAATCTGGTTCCAGACATTTTGCCGCGGCGCGCGATTCTTCAGACCAAGGATGTCGAGAAGCAGCTGGTCGATGCCCTCCTTCTGAAGGGCGAGCGGCAGCTCGTAGATGGAGTGGGCAACGTCCCGGCACTCGATCACCGCCTTCACCGGCACGTTGCAGAACAGGCTCAGCTTATCGCGCAGGTCGGCGTCAAGCGGATGGTCGCAGCGGCAGACCAGCACATGGGGCTGGATTCCGATCTCGCGCAGCTTGGCGACGGATTGCTGCGTAGGCTTGGTCTTGAGTTCGCCGGCCGCGACCAGGTAGGGGACCAGCGTCACGTGGATGAAGGCCGCGTCGCGCGGCCCGGCCTCATGCGCGAACTGGCGGATGGCCTCCAGGAACGGGAGCCCCTCGATGTCGCCGGTGGTCCCGCCAATCTCCGTGATGAGCACGTCGGCGTCCTGGCCCCCGGCCTGGATCCGGTGCTTGATCTCGTTCGTCACGTGCGGGATCACCTGCACGGTCTTGCCGAGGTAGTCCCCGCGGCGCTCCTTCTGGATGACCGTCTCGTACACCTGGCCCGACGTCAGGTTGTTCAGCCTTGAAAGCCTGCCGTCGGTGAACCGTTCGTAGTGGCCGAGGTCGAGGTCCGTCTCCGCGCCGTCCTCGAGCACATACACCTCCCCGTGCTGGAACGGGCTCATGGTGCCCGGGTCGACGTTCAGGTAGGGGTCGAACTTCTGCATCCGGACCTTGAGACCGCGCATCTCCAGAAGCGCGCCCAGAGCCGCCGCGGTAAGCCCCTTGCCCAGCGACGAAACCACTCCGCCGGTCACGAAGATGTATTTCATCTTGCGGAATTAATCCACGGCGCCGGGCCGCGCAAGAAAAAGCATCTACCGTACAAGCTCGCGCAGGACCAGGATCGTTCCGCCGACGAGGACGGCGATCAGCGCGATCCAGAGGCCGACCCGAAGGAGCTTGAGCAGGATCCAGACGACGAACACGGCGGCCACCGTGCCGCAGGCGGCCACGAGCCACCGGGGGTAGCCCCTGAGGGAATCGACCATGGCCTGGGGAAGGTGCAGATCCATGCCTGGAGTGAAGATTGGCGGGCCGCCCGTTGCAAAATGATTTGCACAGCGCAGCGGCGGGGCCCCAACTCGATCCATGCAGTCAAAGCCCCAGCTTCTCGCCTGGATCACCTGTGACGGCGTCCACATCGACCCAAGCTCGGGAAAGCACACCCTCCTGGGGGCCTTTTCCAACATCAAGGCCAACCGGTTCCCCGTGACCCATCCGTTCATGGTCTGGTTCCTGGCGCTCACGGACTGCGCCCAGGGGAAGCATCGGCTGCGAATCCTGATGGGGCTGAACCCGGCCGACCTCCAGCCGCTCATCGAGAGGGAATTCGAGGCCCAGAGCCCCTTGCACAGGATCAATCTCATCAGCGAGATCAGGAACCTCACCTTTCCCGAGCCCGGGGACTACTCCCTGCTCATCGAGGTGGACGAAGAGCACCTGCTGGTGACCAACCTCACGGTCTCCGAATAGCATGAAAGACGGCAGGGAAATGGACCTCGTCGGCGTCGGCTCCCCCATCATGGACCTGCTCGCGCCCGTGCAGGAGTCCTTCCTTTCGAATGTCCGCGGCGGGAAGGGCGGCATGGTCCTGGTTGACGACGGGGAAATGGCCCGTCTGGTCTCCATGCTGGGCCGGCCGCCCGCACTGGCAACCGGGGGATCGGCGGCAAATGCCACGCTGGCCGCCACGCGCCTGGGGCTGAGGACTGCCTTTGTGGGCAAACTGGGAAACGACGAAACGGCCAGGGCCTACCGGGAGCGGTTTGAAGGGCTGGGAGTCGACACCAGCCGCTTCAAGGTTGGCAATCTTCCCAACGCCCGCTGTCTCGCACTGGTGACGCCGGATGCGCAGCGCACGATGCGCACTTCCCTCGGGGCCGCGATGACGCTCACGCCTGCCGAGATCTCGCCCTCGGACTTCGCCGGCTGCCGGCATGCGCATATTGAGGGCTACCTGGTCTTCAACCGGTCTCTCTGCAGCGCCGTGCTCGACGCCGCACGGGCCGCCGGCTGCACCGTGAGCCTTGATGTCCCGTCCTTCGAGGTGATCGCCGATTCCCGGGACTGGCTGCTGGGTCAGTTCAGGCGCGGGATGGACGTCGTCTTTGCGAACGAGGACGAGATCAGGGCCCTGTTCCCGGGGCACCGCGGCGACTACGGTGCGCTGGCCCTCGAGCTTGCCTCCCTCGGCGTCACGGCCGCCGTCAAGCTCGGCAAGGACGGGGCTTGGATCGCCCGCGGCAAGGAGCTTCACAGGGTCCTGCCGGTTCCGGTGGCGGATGCCAGGGACTCGAACGGCGCCGGCGACGCATGGGCCGGTGGCTTCCTGTTCGCTTACCTGCGCAACCAGCCGCTCCCCGTGTGCGGGGCGATCGGCTCGGTGCTGGGCGCCGAGACGGTCCGCCACCTCGGCCCGCACATCCCCGACACCCTCTGGCCCGACCTCCGCCGCCGCGCCCTCTCCCTTTTGGTGGCGTAGACAGCCTTGGATGGGGCCCGTTTGAATGCAACCGGGTAGGGACGCCCGGCCCGGGCGTCCGGGCTGCTCAACCTCCGTAGGTCAGCGAGCTTGCTCGCGCCTTCCCGGAGCGCGAGCAAGCTCGCTGACCTACAACGGACCAGACGCATGGCGGCTCGGCGGGCCGCCCGGCCCTACCTCAAAACGCCTGCTTGAAACTGCCCATCCAAACGGCCTTGCCTGCTCTTGCGCGGTGGGCGGTTTCATGGTCTCCTTGCCGCTTATGTCGGACGACCTGAGGCAGCTCGTGACCGGGATTGCGCAGCGCGCGCGCGCTGCGTCCCTCGTCCTTTCCAGCGCGCCCTCGGCGGCCAAGGACGATGCCCTGCTGCGGCTGGCCGGCCTGATCGACGGTTCGCACCCCTCCCTGCTTGCGGCAAACAAGAGGGACCTTGATGAGGCCGCTGCGAACGGACTCACCGAGGCGCAGATTGACCGTTTGACGCTGACTCCCGCCCGGCTCAAGGCCCTCGCCGAATCCGTCCGCGAGGTCGCCGCCCTGCCCGATCCGGTCGGCGCGGTGCTCGGGGAATGGACCCGCCCCAACGGCCTTCGCATCCAAAAGGTGCGGGTCCCGATCGGAGTGATCGGGGTGATCTACGAGGCGCGCCCCAACGTGACCGTCGACTGCGCCGTCCTTTGCCTCAAGGCGGGCAACGCCGCGATCCTTCGCGGCGGCCGGGAAATCTTTCACACAAACACCGCATTGGCGGCCCTGATCCGGCAGGCGGTCGCCGAGTCGAGCCTGGCGAGCCATGCCGGCTCGAAGGAGTCCGGACGGGAGGGAAACCCGGTGCTATCCGCCGTTCAGTTGATCCCGACCACGGATCGCGCGGCCCTGGACACCCTGCTCAAGCTGGACACCCTTGTCCACTGCATCATTCCCCGTGGAGGCGAAG
Organism: uncultured Opitutaceae bacterium; assembly: GCA_964527955.1. Taxonomy (GTDB): domain Bacteria; phylum Verrucomicrobiota; class Verrucomicrobiia; order Opitutales; family Opitutaceae; genus Palsa-1447. Next base: position 6,875 of record CAZGOX010000033.1, read on the forward strand.
GCCTGATCCGGTTTGTGGCCGAGAACAGCACGATCCCCGTGATCAAGCATTTCACGGGGGTTTGCTGCGTGTACCTGGACGCAGGGGCGGACCCGGCCATGGCCGAGAGCCTGGTGGTGAACGCCAAGGTCCAGCGCCCGGGGGTCTGCAATGCGGCCGAGCAGCTGCTGGTTCACTCCGCGGTCGCCGGCCCGCTGCTGCCGCGGATCGCCTCCGCCCTTGCCGCCCGCGGGGTCGAACTCCGGTGCGACGGTGCGTCCGCCGCGATCCTTGCAGGCGCCGGGATCGCGCACAAGGATGCCTCTCCCGCCGATTTTAAGGCTGAATTTCTCGGTTTGGTCATGGCCGTCCGGGTCGTCGATTCCCTCGAATCGGCCATTGCCGCCATCAACCGCGACGGCTCCGCCCACACGGATGCCATCGTGACGCGGGACGAAGGCGCCGCGCGGCGCTTCCAGGCGGGCGTCGACAGCGCCGTTGTCCTGTGGAACGCAAGCACCCGCTTCAACGACGGCTTTGAGTTTGGGTTCGGCGCGGAGATCGGCATCAGCACCGACCGGCTCCACGCACGTGGCCCCATGGGCCTGCCCGAGCTCTGCACCTACAAGTACCTGGTGACCGGTTCTGGGCAGGTGCGGTGAGTGATGGCACTCAATCGTGCAATCCGAATTTACCCATCCTTCCATTGCGATCGCGTGAGCAGTCGACGAACAATTCAATGTCCCGGTAGTCCACCTTGTAGCTGGTCGCCCACCCGGAGCCATCGGCCTTGCGTTCGATGAGCCTCACGTCGAGAACCGGCCCGAGACTGGCAAGGCTCCTGAAGTCGTCCTTTTCAAGTTCGCCTTTCAACTCGGCCTCCAACGAAGCCGTGAAGGGACCGTTTCCGATGCGGTGTTGAGCGAGGCTTTCGACGATCCCCCTGACCTGCGCGGCCAGTGCCGGGTCAGGGTCGTCCAGTGCGGGTATCGGCAATGCCTTCAATGCCGGCACAAAATCCCCTGCGACAGCGATGGCCGTGTCTTCGAGGACGCGGCCGCCGATGTTGGCCATGATGACAACCGTGATCCGGTCATCCAGGAAGCGGTCAAACTCGCATACGAAGCCCGGGACCCCTCCACCATGATGCAATCGACGATGACCCGGCCTTGGGTCAATAAACCATCCAAAACCATAGGGGTACGTGGAACCGTCGTTCAGCGTGACGGGCGACCCCATCGCGGCCTTGCTGGATTCGTTCAGGATCGAATCAGAATATAGTGCCGCGTCCCATTTGGCAAAATCCAGGACCGTTGAAAGAAATGCACCACTCGGACGCACTGCACGCCACACTTCGGCGTTGGTGAATCCGGACTCTTCGGAGGAATAACCGCTCGCGCGGTTGGGGACGATGTCCTCCATGGTCGTTGTCCGCGTCCGGGTCATTCCCGCACGCGCGAATATGCGGTCGGCAATGAATTGATCCCATGGCCTGCCGCTTGCCTTGCGGATGATCTCCGCCAGACAATAGTAGTTGATGTTCGAATAGGCCCAGTGCTCTCCCGGCTTGAAGCGCAATGGCAGGGCGAATGAAGCCCTTAGGAAGTCGGCGTCAGACTGAACTTTGAACGGATCGAAGCCTGGAAGGTCCCTTGCGATGCCGGAGGTATGGCTGAGCAGTTGCGCGATGGTGATGCCTGCCCACGACGCCGGGGCCCCATCGATGTATTTTCCCATGGGGTCATTCAGCTGGAGCCTTCCGTCCTGAACGAGAGTCATGACCGCAGCGGCGAGGAACTGTTTGCTCACGGAGGCGATCCTGTACACCGTTTCCGGTGTCGCCGGAGTCGACGTTTCGAGGTTGGCCATGCCGTAGCCCTTTGCCTTGACCAGATCCCCGTTTCGGATGACTGCGAGGGAGAGTCCGGGAATGTGCTCCCACGCCATCAGGGCAACCATGGAGTCGTCGATTGGATCGGCCAATGCCAACATCGGCGAGAAGGCAAGGAGCGCGGAGAACGCGATGTGCCGGAATGCCATGGGTGACCTAGGGACTAAATTGATTTCAGCAGGCGCTCAATCTCAGCTCGCTTTGCGACGAGCTCCTCAAGCTGCCTTTTTGCCCCTGCGAGCACGGCCGGGGGCGCCTTCCCGGCGAACGACGGATTGGCGAGTCGGGCCTCGGTCCCGGCGATGTGCTTGGCCAGCTTCTCGAGCTCCGCGCCCAGGCGCTGCCTTTCGGCGGCCGGATCCACTGCGCTCGCAAGGTCGAGATACAGGGTTCCCAGCGGGGTGACGACCGCGGGAGCGCCGTCCACTGAGTCCCTGCGTTCGATGCCTGCCGCGCCGGCCATGCGCAGGAGCTTGGCATGGTTTCCCTGGACCGCCTCCCAGGCCGGATCCGGCGCCGTCACGAAGAAGCGCACGTCGCGCCGGCTGGCCAGGTTGTGCCCTGCCTTGAGCGCCCGGGCCTGGGAAACAAACTGCTGGAGGTTGAGGACGGACTGCACCGCCTGGACATCAAGCCTCCTCCCCATTCTGGCAGCCAGATCCGCCTCGTCGAAGCCCGGGGAAAACTCCTCAATGAACTTGCCTGCCGGTCCATAGCCAAGGAGCGACCAAAGCTCCTCCGTGATGAAGGGCATGATCGGGTGAAGCAGGAGCAGGACCTGCCGGAGGACGAGGTCCTGGATCGCCAGGCAGTTGCCCTTGGTTTCCGGCGACTGGAGCTTCGTCTTCGACACCTCGACGTACCAGTCGCAAAAATCGCTCCAAAAGAAGGCGTACAGGCGCTGGGTCGCCTCCGCGAACTCATAGGACTCCAAGGCCGCGCTGATGGCGCCCGTCAACTGGCAGAGCTTGGCAAGGATCGTCTCGTCGTCGGCATCGAACCTCGGCGGCTCAAGCCGGCCCACGATGGCCCGCAGCGAGGAATTGTCCTCCATGGGCCCGCCCATCTGCCGGAAGCGGGCGGCGTTCCACAGCTTGTTGCAGAAGTTCTTTCCACCCTCGATCCTGTCCTCCTGGAACCGAATGTCCTGCCCCTGGGGGGCGATGGATATGATCCCGAAGCGAAGCCCGTCCGCGCCGTACTTTGCGATCAGGTCCAGCGGATCGGGGGAATTTCCGAGCGACTTCGACATCTTGCGGCCCTGGGCGTCGCGGATGATCCCGGTGAAGTAGACGTCCCGAAACGGGATCCTCAAGGCGATCTCCGCCGCGCTGAGCGGTCCCTCCCGCCCGGGCCCGGCAAACTCCAAACCCGCCATGATCATCCGGGCCACCCAGAAAAAGATGATGTCGGGACCGGTCACCAGCGTCGCGGTCGGGTAAAAGTACGAGAAGCCCGCCTTCTCCATGGCGGCGGCATCGGGCCAGCCCAGCGTCGCAAGAGGCCAGATCCAGGACGAGGCCCAGGTGTCGAGCACGTCGTCCTCCTGCTCCCAGTTCTCCGGGTCGGCGGGTCCATCCATCGAAACCAGCACCTTGGATGGGTCGCGGATGTCCGCCTCCGTCATCTTCTCCCGGTCCAGTCCCTTACTGTACCACACCGGAATGCGGTGACCCCACCAGAGCTGCCTGCTGATGCACCAGTCCTGGATGTTCTCCAGCCAGTGCAGGTAGACCTTGCTCCACCGCTCCGGATGAAACTTGATGAGCCCGAGCCTGACCGCGTCCCTGGCCTCCTCCACGCGCGGATAGCGAAGCCACCATTGCCAGGTCAGGCGCGGCTCGATCGGCACATCAGCGCGCTCCGAATAGCCCACGTTGTTCTGGTAGGGTTTCTCGCCCGCCAGCGCCCCCGAGTCGCGGAGCAATTCCACGGCCTTCTTTCGCCCGGCGAAGCGCTCCAGGCCCGCCAACCCAGGCCCGGCAAGCTCGTTGAGGACGCCGTTTGGCTGGAGCACGTCGATGATGGGAAGCTGGTGCCGCTGCCCGATCTCAAAGTCCACCTTGTCGTGGGCCGGGGTGATCTTGAGCGCCCCGGTGCCGAATTCCCTGTCGACCGCCTGGTCCGCCACGATCGGGATCAGGGCCCGGTTCAACGGCCGCCAGACGCGCAGCCCGACCAGGCCGGCATAGCGCGGGTCGTCCGGATGGACCGCGATGGCAACGTCCCCGGGGATGGTCTCGGGCCTGGTCGTCTCGACCTGGATGTGCCCGCCCGGGCGCCCCTCGATCTCGTAGCGGACCGCCCAGAGGTGCCCCTGCACCGGCTTCATGATGACCTCCTCGTCGGAAAGCGCCGTCTGCGAGGCCGGGCACCAGTTCACCATGCGCTTGCCGCGGTAGATGCGACCCTGCTCGAAAAGCCTGCAAAAACCCGTGAGGACCGCGCGCGAGTACGTCGGGTCCATCGTGAAGTGGGTGCGATCCCAGTCGCAGGAACAGCCGAGCGCCTTCAGCTGCTCCAGGATGATCCCCCCCTTCTCCCGGCGCCAGCCCCACACCCTTTCCAGGAACTTCTCGCGGCCGAGGTCGCGCCGGGTCTTCTTCTCCTTGCGCAATTCCCGTTCCACGACCGTCTG
>CAZGOX010000033.1:11482-15976 GCA_964527955.1 uncultured Opitutaceae bacterium
CGAGGTCGCGCCGGGTCTTCTTCTCCTTGCGCAATTCCCGTTCCACGACCGTCTGTGTGGCAATGCCCGCATGGTCCGTGCCCGGGATCCAGACGGCCGAAAAGCGCTGGCCTTGGGGGCCCGTCTTCGAGCGCGCCCACCTGATGAGGATGTCTTGGATCGTGTTGTTCAGGACGTGACCCATCGTCAGCACGCCGGTCACGTTCGGCGGGGGGATTACGATGCAGTAAGGCGAGGGACGGCCTTTTTCGGGGTGCCTGCCGTCGTCCGGGCGCCCGGTGAACGCGCCGGCCTCCAGCCACGCGGCGTACCACTTCCTTTCGACCTCTCCCGGCTCGTAGCTCTTCGTGATCTCGGACATGGTTGAACCGCGGAGACAACGTCCCGGCGGGCCCCGATGCAAGTCTGGACGGAGCGAGGTACTTGGTCTGTTTGGACCCGGCTTGTGTCCTCCATGACTTTACCCTAGCTTGGTTGGAACAACCCCATGCCTGAATCCATCCGGCAACACGCCGCAGAACGACTTGCCTTTGTGCACGGCGCCCCAGCATCCGACCGGCTGACGGCATGCAAGGTGTTCCTGAAGGAGGAGATGGCGGCCCTGCGCGAGCGCCATGAGGCGGGGGCCCCGGGCCTGCAGATCGCCGGCGAGCGGTCACAGATCATGGACGCCCTGCTTTCGCGGCTCTTTGCCTTTGCTCACGCCTCCTACGAGCCGGACGAGGGGGAGGACCCCATCACGGTGGCGCTAGTGGCACTGGGGGGCTACGGGAGGGGCGAGCTTTCGCCGTGGAGCGACCTTGACCTCATGTTCCTCTTCCCGGCGAAGACCAAGCTTCCCGCGGTCAAACGCTTCCAGGAGCACCTGACCCAGGAGGTCCTGTATCCCCTTTGGGATTGCGGACTGAAGGTGGGCCACTCCATCAGGACGCTGGACCAGGTTTTTGACGACGCCCGGCAGAACATCCAGACAAAGACGGCGCTGCTTGAGGCCCGGTTCATCGCCGGCTCGCAGGGGCTCTATGATGCCTTTGCCCAGGCCTACCGGATCTTCTACATGGGGGAGGCCCCCAAGGCCTACGTGGCGGCGCGACTCGAGGACCAGGCCCACCGCCGGGCAAAGTTCTCGGACACGGTCTTCAACCAGGAGCCCGACGTGAAGAACGGGGTCGGCGGCCTGCGCGAATACCAAAACGCACTCTGGATGGCCCGGGTGAAGCTGGACATCACAACCATGGACGAGCTGGCCGCGCAGAATCATATCAAGCCCGAGAACGTGCAGGAATTCACGCGGGCCTACGATTTTCTCCTGCGCGTGCGCAACGAGCTTCACTTCCTGAGTTCGAGGGCCACCGATGTCCTGAGCCTGGACATGCAGCCCAGGATCGCCTGGAACCTTGGCTACCACCAGCCGGACCTGCTCCAGCGCATCGAGCGCTTCATGGAGGACTACTACCGGGCGGCGAAGTCGGTGTACAGCATCTCCAAGCTGCTGGAAAGCCGGCTCGCGCTGAGCATCGCGGGCTCCCGGCTGTCCATTCGCGACGTGCTGCGGGCGACGCGCCTCCAGCGCCGCCAGCGGATCGACGGGTTCATCGTGCGGGGACGTGAGCTGGCCGCGGAGGAGCCCACGGTCTTCAAGGATGACCCCGTGCGGATGATCCGAGTTTTTCGCCACTGCCAGCAAAGCGGCTTCACGCTGGACTTCCAGCTGACCGAGCTGATCCGGGACTCCCTGGACCTGGTCACGGCCCTGGCCCGGTCCCCGGACGCGGGCACCTGCTTCCGGGCGATACTGTCCGAACGGGGTGCGGTGTACCCGACGCTCGCGCTCATGCACGACCTTGGGGTTCTGGGCCGCTTCATCCCGGAGTTCGACGCCCTTACCTGCTTTGTGCAGCACGAGTTTTACCATCGCTATACCGCTGATATCCACACTCTTGCGACAATCAACGAGTTGGACAAGATCTTCACGACCGCCGAGCCCATCACCGAGAAGTATCGCACGGCCATCCATGAGACGGCCGAGCCTGAACTCGCCTACGTGGCCCTGCTTCTGCACGACATCGGGAAGGCGCTTGGGATCAAGAACCACTCCGAGGCCGGCGCCCGCCTGGCTGCGCCGATCCTCGAGCGCCTCGGCGTTTCCGCGGAAGGACGCGACTTGGTGCTGTTTCTTATCAAAAATCATCTCACAATGGCACGATTCTGGCAGAAGCGTGACCTTGATGACCCTAGGACAGCTGCGGCATTTGCAGAGTTGGTCGGGAGCGCAGAGCGCCTCCGATGCCTCTATGTGCACACGTTTTGCGACTCCCGGGGAACCTCGGCCGACCTTTGGAACAGCTACAAGGACACCCTGCACACCTCCCTTTATCTGTCCACGCTGGACCGGCTTGAGCATGGGGCGGCCCTCGATGCCGGATTTCAGGGAAAGAAAAAGATGACCCAACAGGAACTGATCTCCAAGCACATGCCGGGAATCAGCGACGATGAGATCGCCGCCCACTTCAGCCTCCTCCCGGACCGATACTTCATCCACACGGATTCGACCGAGGTGGCGCTTCACATCCAGATGGTGAACCGGCTGCTCACCTCGATCACCGCGGCGGACTCCGTGGGCTCGCTGCGCCCCGTCATCGAGTGGAGGGACGACATCAACCGGTCCCTCACGGTGGTGAACATCGTTACCTGGGACCGGGCCGGACTCTTTTACAAGCTGGCCGGGGCGTTCAGCGTGGCGGGCCTGAACATCCTCGGAGCCAAGGTGATTTCGCGGACCGACCACATTGCGATCGACACCTTCTACGTGGTCGAGCCCGGGCGGGGCGTGGTCCAGAGCGCGGCCGCCCAGGAGACGTTCGCCCGGACCATCGAGGCCGCACTGGTCGCAAACAAGGATCTCTTCCCGGAGATTGGCGCCCAGGCGAAGAAGCTCGCCGCCACCCGCTACCTTTCCCCGAGCAACGGGGAGGCCCTGCAAAGCTCGTTTCCCCCGACCGTGGACGTCTATCACGAGCTTTCGATGCAGCGCACCATCGTCGAGGTCCAGGCCCGCGACCAGCTCGGCCTGCTCTACCGCCTCGCCAAGACCATTTCCGACTTTGGCTTTGACATCACGTTTGCCCGCATCGGCACCGAGCGGGGTGTCGCCATCGACACCTTCTACATCGAGAGTGCCGCCCACGAGCCGTCCAACGGCATCGAGGCTTTGAAGGCCCTGCGCGACTCCCTCGCCGAGGTGATCGCCCCTTCCGCCCAGCCCATCGCCTCGGGCAAGTAGCCGGCCCTAGCAGGGTCCATTGGGTTTTGTTGCCATTGGGGACGGTTTCCCCATAGGTGACCTCCCGTGGACGAGAGCCCAGCCGAACCAGCACCAGGCGTCTTGTACGCGCTGGCGTCCCTGGCGTCCCGCATGGACGACCCGGGGCGCGCGCTGGAGGGGATCCTGGCGCTCGTGAGCAGGGAGTTTTCCGCCGACAGCGGCACGATCGCGCTCATGAACCCCGAGACCGGACGGCTTGAGACCGAGGCGACCTTCGGCCCTCCCGCGGGCGGGGACCTTTCCCTCCTGCCGGGCCAGGGCCTTCCCGGCTGGACCGCCCTTCACGCAAAGCCCGCCCTCGCGTCCGTGGCCCCCGTCGACCCGAGGTACCGGGCGGCAAGGCCCGAGGTGCAAAGCCAGATGTCCGCGCCCATGCCCGCAAGCGACGGCCAGGTCCTCGGGGTGATCACCGTGGACAGCGAGCGGCCGGGGGCATACAGGCCGGCGGACCTTGCCCGCTTCGAGCGCCTAGCGGCCGAGGCGGGCAGCGTCATGCAGCGGCTGTGGCAGCTCGATCACCTCCAAGGCAAGGCGCTCCAGCTTGAGACGCTCCTCGCGACCGGCCAGTCCCTCGTCTCCAAGCTCGAGCAGCAGGAGCTCTTCGACACGCTCACGCGGGACACCCGCCATATGATGAGGGCCAGGGCCTGCGCCCTGTATCTCTGCGACCCCGAGAAATCGGTCGTGCGCCTGCGCTCCTTCACGTCGACGGCCATACCTCCGCCCGCCTTGGGCGAGCTGCCCCTCTCCTCGTGCCTGGTCGCGACGGCGATCCGCATGCAGCACCCCGTCGAGTTTGCCGACATCCAGACGCCCGGGTACCGGGAATTCCAGGACCTTCCGCCCGACCCCAGCCTGCGCTCGGTCCTCGCGACCCCTCTTTCCTACGAGGGTGCGACCCTGGGCGCGCTCGTTGTTTTCACGGACCGCGTGCACCGCTTCGACAACGACGAGAGACGGCTGTGCACGGCCCTCGCCAACCTCGGGGCCGTCGCCCTCCAGAATTCCCGCCTGTATTCGCGGGTTTTCCAGAGCGAGGAATCCCTCCGCAAGAACGAGCGGCTCACGACCCTGGGCCTGCTCGCGGCCGAGATCGCCCATGAGATCCGGAATCCCCTGACGGTGCTCAAGCTCCTGCAAGGGGGCCTGGGAATCGACTTCGCCGAGGA
>CAZGOX010000034.1:0-9674 GCA_964527955.1 uncultured Opitutaceae bacterium
ATCCGTATGGCCTGACCGGCGACGGTCCTTGCCCCAAGAGGGACTTAAGTCTCGGAGTTTGTCGCGGTAGTGTTCATTTTTCTGCGAGAGCAGCCCAACTAATGACCCTAAGATCGGCATTCTCAGCGATTCGAATTGAGGCGGCATTATTCGGGGCAATGCTGATCGGCACCTAAACGCTTTCAGTATTGGCCTGGGTGTTTCCAGGCCAGGCAGGCCGGAGTCCGTGGCACGTCGGTGTCGAGATGTGGAGCAGCGTCAGCGGCTCGGCACAACTGTACCTGGACACCGGGGCCGGGTATAACGAACCGCAGTCAGTGATCCAGCCGGTAGAGGGCGGCACTGCGAACGAACTCGTCTTCGAGATCCGCGATCCCGTCCTGCAACACATTCGGTTCGACCCCTTAATGACCGGAGGCGTGGTCAAGATAACCCGATTCTGGTACGAAGATGGCGGCGCAAGACGCAGGCGCTACCTTCCCGTAGACGTTTTTCGGCCGGCCAATCAGATCTCAAGCATGGGTCGGGACGGCAGTGGGGTCACGGTCGTAATGCCTATCGAGGCGAATGATCCGCAACTCTACGCCGATCTAGGGCGATCTTTGGTCGCCCCTAGGCCAGAACCACCGTGGACGTACTTCATCGCCCTCGCCGCTGGGGCTGGGCTGCTTGCGTATGGGATTAAGGGGGGGAATGCGGTTCCCGAGCCGACGGGAGCCTGGACCTGCGCAATCGGTGTGGCACTGGCCTCACTTGCATTGACGTGGCCTTTGCATCGATCTTTTGACTATCCAATTTGGGACGAAGCCAATAACCTAGGCGAAGGGCGGGCGTTTTGGAAAGACTTTGGACTGGGCCCGGTGTCAAGTTCACCCGTCTACCTGCTATGGTACGCTGTTTGGACAAAGTTTTTTGCAGGAGGCAGCGCGATTTATGCGGGTCGCTACGCTCTCGAGACCTTGTTTTCGCTGGTGTCGCTGGTTCTTGCCAGGCGATGGTTCAACTCGTGGCTGGCAGCGACCTTTGTAGCGCTCGGAGTTGCATTATCTCTTTGGCAGCTTACGACGCCCTATTATGTCTACGACGCTGCCTTGGTCCTGTTCATGGCCGGCCTCGCTGTCGCTGACCGCAGCCGGGTTTCCGCGCTTGGGTTTCTTCTATTGGCGACTCTGACTCGACTGGAGTACGGATTCGCGCTTGGCGCCACACTCGTTCTTTGGTCCTTGGCGTATCATCTTGGAGGGCGACAAAATGATGGAGGTGGGTTTCGACGCAAGGGGATCGCTCCATGGCTTCCACTTGTGGCCGCGGGTTTGGTTGCGATTCGGGTGGAGAGTTGGGAGTCTGGCATCGGACGCGGTTGGTTCGCCTTTGAACAGCACTACGCTGTGAGTCTTGTCGCCTCGGGTCATGCGCCTGGAATCAACCCTTGGATTGAATACCCGGCGCTCATCCATCGCGACTTTCCAGACGCCACTTCTCTTAAGGACGCGTTCAGGATAAACCCCACCGCAGTCATCGAGCACGTCGGCCGCAACTTGGGTAACGCCCCCGGTCTTGTCGCTCATTTCTTTGTCACATCACACGGAGGCGAAATCGGCGGATGGTGCGGAATTGGTCTGTTGGTCTGCGCTGCGTTCCTCTCTGTCTTATGCGGAGCCGAGCAAGCTCGGGGCGTTCGAACCTGGTTACGGGAGCGGCGGTGGAGCCTGCTCATGGCGGCTGGCGGCGTGGTCACGATCTTGCCAGGTCTGGTTGTTTACGCTGAGACAGCCTACCTCCTGCCGATTCTGCCACTGATATGGGCGTTGGCTGCTTTGATCGCTGCATGGTTCCGGGCTGAGACTCCCGTGCCGCTTGGAAAAAAGGGATCACTTGCCGTAGCTTGTCTGGCCATTTTTGGAGGCGCGGTCGTAGTCCAGACAGCCCAAAGGCCATTCGACGTCGTCGCGCCATATCTGCCAATAAGGGAGACTGTTGACATTCTAAGACGAACGTTTCCGGACAAAACCCGCCTCCTGGGTGTGGCAGCAAGCACCTATGTGGACTATCTCGGTGGAGATTGGGTCGGCATCGAGCCATTTGACAGCGTCGGTGGACCAAGGAATGGATCGGCAAATGGAATGCTGGACAGGCTTATCGCACAGACGCATCCGAATGTGATACTGGTCAATTCACAGTGGGAGGGGTTGGCCGCTTTTGATCGCGCTGGAGTCGAGGCCCTCCCGCGCCAAGGCTGGACAAAAATGCCGGTCCCTGATGGCACACTTTACTTTCGCAAAGGTGCCATCGTACCAGCGACGCCTCAGCCGACCATGAAGTGAAGCTTATTATCCGATGGCAGGATCAAACGGCGGTGGGAAGGCGATAGGTCATGATGTGGATGCCCTTTCGGCCCGGAGTTGCGAGAATGGTGCGTATGAGCCGCTTTCTGATCGCGGCGCGGCCGCTGACTTCCACCTTCCCCTCCGCAAGATTGATCAGCAGCAGGCTTGACCGATGGCGGGCGAAGAGACCCACCTGCCAGCTTCGTTCCCAATCCGTCGAATTCGAGAAAAGGTAGGCCAGCGGGTACCGGCCCTCCTTGGTTTCACGGACGATCACGTCGATCGCCTGGATGGGACTGAAGCGGTCATCCCTTGTCTGGAGTCCGAAGGAACCAAGGAGGCTCGAATCCCCAAAACCGGGCTTCCTTCCGGCCGGGCCCAACTGGAGGGGGAACTCGTCAGGCAGAATGAATCCGTGCAGCTTGGCGACGGCCTCGTATGCGGACACGGCGCTCGACGCGTCTGGGAGCTGGCGGTGGCCGATGAGCCGCTCGGGGATATCGGTTTCGTTCATGGGCCCGGCTCCGGGTTCCGTTTGATTTCCGGCGCAAGCGCGATCCGGAACCCAAGGTAGTAGTCGCGAAGGACGGGAAGGCTTGCGAAGCGGAACGCCGACCGGCAGTGCTCCGCGACGACAAACCAACATCCTCCCCTGTAGACCCGGCTCGACCCCGATGTCGGGCCGGCAGGGTCCGTTTCCACTCCTCCTGGATAAGGGCCGAACCAATCAAGGCACCACTGCCAAACGTTGCCTTCCATGTCGAACAGGCCCCAGGCATTCGGCAGTTTTTGGCCCACCGGGTGGGTGTGCATGCCTGAGTTGCGGGCATACCAGCCCATATCATCCATGACGCCGTCGCCGGCATAGGCACCCGTCGTTCCTGCCCGACACGCGTACTCCCATTCCGCCTCGGTCGGCAGTCGATATTCATAGCCCTCCGGCAGCCGTCCCTCCGCCTTCTCCCTGAGATTGACCGCCCGGCAAAACGCCGCCGCGTCGTCCCACGACACATTCTCCACCGGGGCGTCACCTCCCTGGTCCTTGAAGTGGCTCGGATTTGAGCCCATCAGCGCCTGCCACTGCCGCTGGGTCACGTCAAACCTGCCCATCCAAAAGCCCCGTGTGATCCGCACCGTGGTGATCGGCGCCTGGTGCACATCCCCCAGGAAAAAATCACCCGGCGGAATCCACTGGAGCTGGAGCCCCGTGGCGCCGGCAACGATGGCTTCCCCGCGGCTTCCCGAGGGGCTGGGCGGTCCGGCCCGCAACGCGCCGGCCATGGCCGCGACTAGGGCGGCAAAAATCGCCAAGGTTCGCACCCGATTCGGGCCCGCTGGTCGCGCATGACGCTTCATCGTGTCCATGGTTCAGCGGGGCGCGATGTCCAGAAGCTCGACCTGAAACCAGATCGGGATGCCGGGATCGACGCCATCGGGCCACTTGCCGTCGGCAAAGGTCAACTGCGGCGGAATGATGAATACCATCTTCCCGCCGAGAGTCATCAATTGGAGTCCCTCGCCCAGGCCCGGAAAAAGGCTTCCAACCCTGACCCGAAGGTTCCTGGCGCCAAGCTGGGGCAGCGCTGTCGCGCCATCCGGCCCCTTGGCGGAAATATTAATGAGGACAATGTCGTCGGGACGCGGGCGTGGACCCGCCCCCCGCGCAAGGACGCGGAACAGCAAGCCGCTGCCCGTCTGGCGCATCTTCAGACCCTCCCTCGCGTGGACCATGTACTGGTCAATCCGGCTTTGTTCCGGGTTCGGGCTGTACGGATTGGCTTGAGCCTCCTTCTGCTTGTCCGCCATCTCCTGAAGAATGCGCCCGCCCTTGTCGTCGAGCGGGACCGGGTGCCCGCTGAAATTGGCGCGGATGCCCGAGATGAATGCGTCCAGCTGCGCCCCGCTCCAGTGCGCCGACGCCAGATTGATCGTATCCGCCACGGCGGAACCGATTGCCACATAGGGCGCAAGATCCCCGTCCGGCGGTTCGGCCGGGTAGATTGAGGCGGGCTCCGAACTTGGGGCGGGTGGCTGCGCGCAGGCCGCAGCTCCAAAGCCGGCGGCGAGGCCCATTGCGGCCACCATTTTCCATGCCAGCCTCATGGGTTGCCCGGGGTTGGGCCTTGTGCGGCCAACCGACCGTTGCCCGATGTGGAGGGCAGCCTGAACGTGCCGAGGTGCATGGCCACGGGGGCGGATTCGCCCTCCCTCACAAGGTACGAGTGGTCCAGTTCCAACCCGTTCAGCACCTGGGTCGCCCCGGACGCCGGCCAATGGATCTCAACCCGCTCGATCGACTCTGCCCTGCCGAGACCGATTTCCTGGCGCAAGGGCGACGCCCCGAAGCTCCCGCCGCTCCCAACATTCCGGTAGATCTCCCGCTCTCCATCCTCCGTCCTGACCACGACCTTGGTGCGGGCCCCGATCGCCGAACGGTTCGAGCGCCCGCCCTCAAGCTTGAGTTTAAGCCAGTGGTTGTCGTTTCCGGGATTGGCGAAGAGCTGGCTGCGGTAGTGGTCCGCCTTCAGCGCGCCGCCCACCACGAAGAAGACGTCCTGGTTTCCGTCGTTGTTGATGTCGCCGAAGGCAACGCCGTGCCCCTTCTGCAACTGCCCGAATCCCCCCGAGGTGGTGACATCCTGGAAGCGCCGCCCATCCTGGTTCCTGAACATCCGCGCCCCGGCCAGCGTCTCAAAGTTCGGATTTCCGGCCCCTGCGAAGAAGTCGAGCCAGCCATCGTTGTCCAGGTCGCCGAAGTTGGTCCCCATGGTGATCATCGTCTTGAACAGGCCTGCTTCCTTGGTCACGTCGCTGAACGTTCCGTCCCGGTTGTTGTGGTACAACCGGGGCCTTTCACCCGAGCTCGGCAGCCCAAGCCGGTCCGCAACGACGTCCCCCACATCCTGGATGTCGTACGGCATGACCATGATGTCGGGCCAACCGTCGTTGTCGAAATCCCAAAACCAGCAGGCAAAGCTGCAGTAGGGCTCGGTGACGCCCGCTTCCCTGGACACGTCGGTGAACTTCCAAGGGGCGCGGGGAGATGCATCCTCGCCGACAGGTCCGTCATTGCGCAACAGGACGTTGCCGGCCCGGTCGAGCCTCGTGATATAGAGGCCCGGGCGGCCCGTGTTGTCGAAGTCGGCGCTGACGACGCCCTTCACAAAGCCGCCGATGGCCAAGTGATTCTCGGCCGCGCACTCCGTGAAGGTACCGTCGCCGTTGTTGCGGAAGAGTTCGCATACATTCACATCCTTGCCGTTGGACTCGTTCCCGATGAACAGGTCGAGCCAGCCGTCGCCGTTGTAGTCGAACCAGACGGCTGTCTGCGTGGGGTGGAGCCTGAGCAAGCCCGCCTCCTCGGTCACATCCGTGAACGTGCCGTCGCCGTTGTTGCGCAACAGCGAGCAGGGAAGATGGCCATCCGCGCCGAGCCAGGCTCCCCGCAGCACGAGCACGTCGACGAATCCGTCGTTGTTGTAGTCGGCCTGGATCAGGTTCAGCCCGCCGGTCTCGCCGAGAAGTCCCGCCTGGGCCGTGCGGTCGGAGAAGGTGCCGTCGCCGTTGTTGTGGAAGAGATGGATCTGGCTGTCCGGGCCCCAGCCGGAGACCATCAGGTCAAGGAATCCGTCGTTGTCGAAGTCGTCCATGACCACACCGCCGGCCAGACCATCAATGTCCACCCCAAGGGCGCCGGCGATGTCGGGGAAGCGCTTCATCTCGTAGTCCGACTTGAAGACCTTGGGGTCGATTCGCCATTCGGCCGGAACCTGGCCGGGATACTCCGCCAGGGTCATGTAGGCGATGTTCAGCAGCCACCGGGCCCTCAGATCGCCGGGATACCTCCGCAGCAGCCGGGTCAGGTAGGTGATCGCCTGGCGCGAACCGCGCTGGGCCTTGTGCACGCCACCCCCTTGGATGGGCAACATGCAGGAGTCCCCGTTGTGGTTGCTCATGCAGTTCTCAGTCTCCCCTATCCTCAGGCAGCAGATGGCCTCGTCGTCCAGGAGCTGGACCTCAAGGGTGGGGCTGAAGGGTCGGTGGTTCGCCGTCATGGCGTCCTCATAGTCCGAGAATTCCTTCAAGGCGTCGTCGTACCTTCCTGCGGAGAGCAGGGCCTCGGCATACGGAAGCATGGTGGCCAGCGCCTCGTCCGTTCCCGTCACCGCCTGGAGTTTCGCGTGCAACCTTTCGGCGATCTCATCGTTGTGGAAGAACCCGCTTGATAACCCCATGGCATGGGAACCCTCGGCCAGGCGCGCAGCCATCCGCCGGGTGCTTTCCGGCTGGGGATAGTCGGCCTCGGGTCCGGTTGACGCCGGCTCCGGCCCGCAAAGATCCACTCTCCCTCCGGAAACTCCCGCGCGGAGTCCAAGCCCGGAGCACTCCAGGATCAACACGCACGCTCCGAACATAACCAAGGCATGGTACCGGCGAAACGGTCCATTACCTTCGCAGAGGGTCGGGCTCGACAGATCGGGCATGAAATGCGGCAACAGACCGGCAGGAGCCGGAAATCCTGCCGGTCCCGCGGGAATACCGTAGGATCCCGCAGCGGAAACGAGTTTGGGGCCAAACGCCAAAACGGCGTGGCGACCTGCCTATTCAGGGGGGCTCAAAGCGGCTTGATCTCAGCCAGCCACACGTCGTTCTCGCGGACATCGAACCTTCGGGAAAAGCAGCCGTCGTCCCCGACATGGACGACTTCCTCGATGGACGGGAGGCCGCTGCAGGTTTTCCGCAGGGTCTCGACCTGCGCCCGGGTGAGCTGGGACGGCGATCCAAGATCATGCCAGGCGGATTGCAGGTCGTTCGACCGGTACCCGACAAGGCAGGCGCGCAGTTGATAGGAACCGGCCGCCAAGCCTGCCAACCTCAACTCCGCCGGGCCCTTTGGCTTGGCCGGATGGTCGGCCTTGTAGAATTCCTGGTCGATGACCGAGGGGCCGGGGTTGATGATCGTGAAGTCCCAGAATAGCGCCTGGACCGCTCCGGTCCCATCGCGGCAGACAAAGGCCGCCGGGTCGGAACAGCGAAGCTGCACGTCCCCAAGCCGGTTGAGGAACCGGTACGCAAAATAGGACGGCTTCGGAAGGTCCTGGTAATTGAGCAGGCCAAAGCCGCCGTGAAGCGGCGTCGCCCTGGGGCCCGCCTCCTCGAAGATGTCGGTGAACGTCCAGTACGACATCGAGTTCGCAGAGCCGCCGATAGTGCGGATCTTGTTGAGGATGAATGCCGGGCTGCAATAGTTGTCGTGAATCGGATCGGAGGGCGTGTACGAGCTGCTCCACTCGGTGTAGTGGAGTTCGGACCTGGCGAAGGGAGACCGGTCCATGCGTTCGCGGACGCTCTTCACCTCGCTCGTGATCGCATTGTAATCGCCCGAGAACACCGTGCCCGCCTTTCCATTCTCGTCGAGATAGCCGCTCCTCGTCGCATAACTGTGGGTGCTGACAAAATCCAACGGCAGCCCCTTGGCGGCGCAGAATGCGAGCGTCTCGTCGATCCAGCCGCTTCCCGCGGTGGCGGGGCCGCCAACCCGGTACCGTGGGTCCACGGACTTCACTGCGCGGGCGGTAGTCTCGTAGAGCTTGTAGTACTCGGCGCGCGCAATGGGCGCGAATTCGGAGACGCTCTTGCCTCCGGTGGTCCCGATCCAGAAGCCGGTGAGGTTGGGTTCATTCCAGACCTCGAAATACCAGCTTCGCACCTCGTCCGGGCCGTACCGCTCGGTCTCATGGCGGACGAACGCGGCAATGAACGCCCCCCACTTGGCATAGTCCTTGGGCGGGGTGACGTTCGCCTTGTACCAGAAGATCGTGTGATGGCCGCTGGCGAGCGCCCCGGGCATGAAGCCGAGTTCGACAAAGGGCTTCATGCCGATGCCCTCGAGGAAGTCGAAGAGCTCGTCGACGTACTGCCAGTTGTAGATCGAGCGGCCCTGCTTGTCCTCCGTGTACACGCCCATGTCGTCGCAAAACAGCCCGTGGAAGCGGATATAGCGGAAGCCGCACTCGGCATGGGCCCGCCGGAGCTGCCTCTGCCAGTCGGCGCGAAGGCCCTCGTTGGCGCGGCCGGCGCCGACGCAGAAGTTGTACATGCGGCTCGTCGGGCCCTCGGGCGCGGAGAGGTCGGCGCCAATGACGCGCAACGGCGGAGCCGGCTGGGCAAGGGCCGCACACGCGGACAGGAGAAGCAGCAGGAAGTCAGCACGCAATCTCATGATTCTAGGGGGTCATATCTTGACATTTGACAGCGCAAGTTGATCGCGATGGGCGAGATCGGAATTCGCAATGCGGAAGCGGCGGATGAATTGGCTGGCCGATGCCGGCCGGCCCATCTGGAGCCGTTCGGCCAACCAACGATTGGAAGCAGATGTTCTGCTCTTGATCACAGAGGCCAAGCGAACCTTTTCCAACGACGACTTGAGTTTGGGCAACGATTCGATGTCCAGCTCCAGTTCCTCAACCGCCGCTTGCAAGCACTTCTCCCAGTGGCTTTCCCGGTCCTTCTGCAGAGCAGCCTGATCAGCGCCAAGGAGCGAGATTCCATCGGGTAGGGATACTTCTGTTGCCAGGCGCATTCGAAGGGTGGCGCGGAAGTCGGGCGAACCGATGCACCATCCCTTGTTGAGCGGGCCGTAAAGCTCGTCCCGGCGCTTTGGATCCTCCTCGGCCAGCAATTCCAGATAACCGGCATACGACTTCCAGCCTCCTTGGGAGTCCGCGAGACCTCCGCTTTCCCGCAGCACGATGGCCGGATCCAAGAATGCAGGTCTGTCAGGCCTTGGAAAATGCCAGAGACTGCTCCATCGAAATTCTGCCACGCGGTCGGCGGGCAGAATACTCGCTCTGACCGGATTTAGGTGGATGTAGTGAGCGACCTGAGCCAGGGCATGGCCTGGATCCACGTGAATTGCTTTGTACCTTCCTTGAAATGGACGGCCAACCTCGCCGTGAAATCGGTTGAACCGAGCAGACCAGGTTCCCTGCAGCCACTTCATTCCCAGGCTGAGGTTGGGCTCCCGAGTTTCCAGTCCGAGGTGAAAGTGATTTCGCATCACGATGAAGGCGTGTAGGATCCATCCGAATCGGGCGCAGGCTTCGAAGAGTACCCTCTCAAATGCCGCCGCCGCGCCGGGCAATGAAAACAAGATTCTTCGGTAATTCCCCCGGTTGATGACGTGATAGCAGGCCCCAGGAAACTCTATGCGAAGTTTGCGCGCCATTGTCGTCGAGATGTCCAAGACGACTGTAGCAAGCTGCTCGCTTGCCATTCACTACCTGCGAAATCCCCTTCGATCTCCGAGTGGTCAGTCAAGAGTCAAGGTATGACCCCGTGGGCCTC